>JANPHP010000001.1:0-2236 GCA_031424495.1 Bacteroidota bacterium
CGGCGCCAACCGCAAATGGATCGGTACAGACAACGGCCTCTACTTGGTCAATCCTCAAGGCAACAAGTTGCTCGAACACTACACCACCGAGAACAGCCCTATTTTCAGCAACCAAGTCTTCGAGCTGCAAATCGATCAGCAGACGGGCGAGATATTTATCGGCACTTCCAAGGGCATTTTGAGCCTGATGGGTGAAGCCGTCGGCGGCAAAGAAGATAGCGAAGAACTCTATGTCTACCCCAATCCAGTTCAGGGTGATTATGAGGGTCCTATAGCCATCACGGGCTCCTTCAAAGACGTCGAAGTCAAAATCACAACCGTTTCGGGCCGCCTCGTTCGCTCCCTCACTGCCCTCGGTGGGCAAGCGATCTGGGATGGCCACGACACCGCAGGCAACCGCGTCACACCTGGGATCTACCTCGCAATGGTAGCCGACAAAGAGGGCAAAAATGCCGGCATCGCCAAATTTGTAATGTTGGAATTGAATCCATGAAACTCCTTTTTCTCAGTGCCGACAACCTGCGCAACGGGCCCTTTATCAAGGACTTGGTCTACAATTATAAGGACCTTGGCAAGAGCATCATTTTGCACGACCACTTTGGCAGCATCGCCGATACGCGTTTTGTGACCAAGCGCATCTCCGCGCTCATGAGCGAGGAGATGATCACCAACAATGCATTCTCTGGCGATCAGCGCAACATTTTTGCGCAGGATGCAGCGGCCGTGCAAGTGCGCGGAGCGCTCTTGCGACAAGCTTTAGAAGCGGTGGATCTGTTGGTGGTGAATGCATTGACCTTGCAAGATGGCAAGACGGGCACTTTGGATCCCTTGCAGGTGCTCGCCGCCCTCCGGCGCGAATTTGAACTGGATGAAGTCTATCTATTCCCCAAAAATAGCCGATCACCGCTTGTCGCACAGCCTCGCTTGTTGAGGGATGCCGAACAGATTGCGCAGTGGCGTGCGGTCTATGAAGAGGAGTCTGCGGTCTTGGATTTTGCCCAGCAAATATTGCCCGCGGTGCTCGCAGCGCCCGGCAATTTCAGGCAAACCGCAACCTGAGTCGATGATTCGCAAGACCGAAGCCATTGTCCTCAACACCCGCAAATTTGGCGACAGCAGCCTCGTTTGCACCATGTACACGCGCTCCTATGGCATCCGCAATTTTTTGATCAAGGGCTACCGCAGCACGCGGGCGCGCAAGCGGCATAGCTATTTCCAGCCGATGAGCATCATCGACGTCGTCTATTACCACAAAGACACGCGTGATTTGCAGCTCATCACCGAGAGCAGCAACCGGTATTACCTCAACACCCTGCAGACCGACCCTGTCAAGATCACCTTGGGCATGGTCGTGATCGAGCTGTTTTTCCATACCGTCAAGGAAGAGGAACCCAATTTCCCCTTGTTCGAATTCCTAGGGCAGATCTTGGTCGAATTGGATCGGCGCGATAAGCAGTTGATCAATGTCTTTTTATACTTTTTGGTGCAATTGAGCAGCCATTTGGGCTTTTTCCCCAGTGATTTGGTCGAGGACACCACCAAGCCGATCCACTTTGATTTGCGCAACGGCCTTTTGGAGAATGGCTTTTTCCCCGACCGTGGCGCCTCCTTGGCGCTAGCCTTCGCCCGCACAGAGCTCATCAATTGCCACGAAATTCCCGTAACACGATCCGACAAAAACGACCTCATCGCCGCCATGATGGAATATTACCACGTGCACGTCGAGGGCTTCAAAGTCCCTGAGAGCCTAGCGGTGTTTCAGGAGATTTTTGGGGGATAGGGGGATGGCCTTGCAGGAATTGTGAACACCAGCTTCGAAAATCTGTTCCTGACAAAAGGAACCGAAGAGTATTCGGCATCTTGCGATTCAACTTCAGGGCAGATAACTTTTGGGAAGTACGTTTTTGGCCGTTTCAACGCCCCAGAGGGGCCGTCTTTGGGTAGCCGGGAGCGGTAGCTCCCGGTGGAGTTGGCGTTTGTTTTTACGCCCCAGCGGGGCCGTCTTTGATCGAGCGATTGTAAATCATACCTGACCGGAGTTCCGAACTATATTGTGGCCAAGTGGTGGCGCTGTAAAGGCGGCACCTACGGCGCGCGTGTTTCTTTCGGCATCCTAGCCGGACGCTGCCGCACAATGTCATCAAGTTAAGATGATCCATGAGAAGCAAATAAAGTTTTCCTCCTTTCTTAAATCGGTACGTCGTCTTTTTTTCTTGAGGAGAACTTATGGTGAATG
>JANPHP010000002.1:0-7374 GCA_031424495.1 Bacteroidota bacterium
TGAAGACTCCGATTTGTAACTCTTCATCAGCAATATCAGTCAGCTACAAGTGTATCAATAGGCGCAAGATGTCTCCGCTACATCTTCGATTCGGTCGACATGACATTTCAGGATTTAGGGGTAAAGTATACGATAAGCATATTTTAAAATAAATCCCAACCTTTATGCGCAGGATCGAGCGCCCGTGTGCGCATAAAAAGTCTTAGATCATGGCAACAGCTCCCGCAATGTCATATCGACGGTTTGCAAGCCGAAGCTTCGCCGCTTGATCCAATGAAAAAGAAGCCGAGGGGCAGGGGCCGCTCTGTGGAGACTCATCGACCACGGTCGACAGCATATTGCCGAAGTCGAGGGTGTGGTGCTGTACTTCAACTTTGCCGTCCTAGATACGCTTCCCTACCAGATGAAGTCGTATTGATTTCCAATCAACGAATGCCTATGAATTCAAAATCTCACCTTATCAATGCATTGCTGCACCAATGAATCGTGAAATAAATGGGAGCGTCCGTGTGCAAAAGTGTCTGGCACTGATCGAACCGAATCCACATTGGATACAAGGTATTCGATGGACGTAAATTTGGTGCAGTAGTTAAAAGTAGCGGAAGTCTTGATCTGAAAGTAGGCAAGCTTGAGCTGATCCATATTCGTTCCCAAGGGCTCATTTTGTGCTAATGGTGTCGACGTCACGAACAAACCATCTGGAGGAATCAATATCGTTGCAGTATCACTCGGCAAAGGGGGGGCGCCTTCCACCCCCAAATAGATGCTCACAACACCGACAAAACCCGGCGACAATTTTATCTTGAGGTATACAGCACGATCAGATTTCGGAATGAAAAGCAACAAAAAGAACAAGGGCAAGACAGCTATCTGCGCGATCCGCAACCTCCATCCAGGCTTGATTAATCCGCGCAAGATGTAATCAAACACCAAGATAAAAATCGCGAAGGGCACGAGCATCACGATAGCATAGCCGCTGAACGGTGAGATGATGAGCAGCGCTACTGCAAGATAAAAGAGGAAGGATTGATAGAATTTCATGGGCAAACGTGTCTGAACTTACCAAAAAACGCCTTCATCGCAATTGGGATCCATGCGCAGCGAATCATAAAATTCTTGGGCGCGGCTTTTCACTAGTGTTAGCGGCATGGATTGAATACTGTCGACATTGGAAACATGGTAGTCGACGATCTTGTATCTTCCACAATTATAACTCGATCCAATCGATTCAAAATAAGCAAGATGCTGTTGGTCGAGATTCGTGACAAGTTTGTCTTCCTTACCGACTCTTGTAGAAGATAAAAAGAGTCCGTTTGGTGGAATCGAGATCGTGGCGGTATTAGATTCGAGCGGAGGAGCGCCTTCGACACCCATCACGATCATGACATGGCCCACAAAATTGGGCGGTAAATTCACCTTGAGGCTAACCGAACCATCCCAACGTGGCCAAAGTGGATAACTGAAAAGCACCACCAAAGTCAGCAACTGAAAAACCACCAGCCGACGACGGTTTTTTACGAATCTTCGTAGCAGAACATCCGCCAAGATGATGATTAAAGCACTCGGAATCAAGACGATGATCGCATAGCCGCTGAACGGCGCAAGGACCAGCATGGCCACAGCGATGTAAAAGAGGAAGGATTGATAGAATTTCATAGTTCGTACATCAGGAGCTGAGCCAGCAACAATTTTTCCAGGTACTCCAATTTACGCCCTTCATTTTGGCGTCAATGGAATGTAGGGAAGCGGGTAACGCCTCACGACGATATTCCCATTATCTTCTTCGATTGCTTCAAATCCAAGGAAATAGTCTTCATCCTTGGAAATTAGAGGAGCGGTTACGAGTCGACGTTCCAATTGGTGTTTATTCACCCTTGCGAGCCCATCGATCACAAAATGGACACCAAATTGGGAAGGGGTCTTGTTGGGCACTTGCTGAATCAAAATAAGGACTAGGTACGGTCGCGTCGCTTTCCTTACACGCTTGTATAGGACTGAAGAGTCTGCCACGAATTTATCTTGCCGTCTTCCGAAGCTTAACTGGGCCTTGATATTTTGTGGAACGAGAATGAAGAAATCCCTATTACGGGGTTTAGATCCCAAAAAGTATGAATGGGCAAGGATGGTCGTATCGCTGAATACGGCTTGTACCGCTGCACGGTAAATTGCAATTTCGACCCTAGAACCGTGGTCGTTCTGTGCTTGAGATAAATTGAAATTGCATAGCAGTATTGCACAAAAGAGTAGCCATTTTGCCGAGTCTTGAAATGCTTGACGTATTTTATTCATGGTTTGCATTCTAGTCTAATTCTTGCACGAGCCTACCATTGCACTTGAAACATGCATGCTACAATCCATCAACTTCCAATCTCCTATTTCACCCATTTCCCATCCAGCCCCAGCTCAAAATAGTATTGTTGCCCACCTTTTTTTTCCTGACAAACAACAAAGTATCGATCAGGGAAGTACCCAATCTCAACAACCAAAGCCACGATCCCCGGCGGATAGGGAATTTGTGCCTGCCAGGCGATCTTTTGGTCCAAGGTTATTTTTGAAATCGTATCACTTCCGATGCGATTCCAGATGATTCCGTCTTCTTCTAAGGAAGCTGTAAAGCATTGCGGTGCACCTAGGCCTTCAGCCACGGCCATGGATTGCTTCTCGCCAGTGTTTACCTCAAACGAATTCAATATGCTCCCAGCACTTTGATAAACAGGTCTGTAGGCATGAAGCGCTTCAAACCCAGCCAACACGCCCGAATGAATGGGCTCTTTTAGCCCTGCAGCGCGAGCGCATAAATTGATTTTGGATTGTTTGGTATCCAAAACCCTTTTCACATCCAGCACAAAGCCTTTCCCGTTCGGCGGCGAAGGCACAATATGCAAAAGATGAAAATCCCTGTAAGGGTCGAGATCGAGCCAAAATAGGGTGTCTACCCCCTGCGTAGCGTCCACTTGAAAGCCGAGGTAGTCATAATCGGGCGTACATCCATTCACTACACCCGTAATCTCAGAACGTGTGGTGACAAATCCCACGAGGCCACCACGTGTCATATCGATTTGGAAAAGGTAGTCGTGCATGGGAGCGCTACCAAATGTATGACCGCCATCGGGTCGGCCATCAGCGTCAAGATGGATGAGCTTCAATTCTCCGCCCAATTGCGCCGCCAAATAACAACCTCCTTTGTCGTCTGCAGGGATCGCTGTCAAATGCAACCGATCCACCTCAAGCATATACTCCCATTTAAGCTGGAGATTGGCGTCAAAAGCCGTTATGGTCAATTGTTTGGGAATTGCGACCCGATGTCTTGATGCGATGAATGTATTGCCCAGCAGATCGCTCGACATCATCCAAAACATCTGGTTGTCGGGGGCAACATACCTTGAGACGAGTTTTCCATCGTCGAGCAATTCATGCACTTCATAGTGAGATTGACTACCTATACTCCAAATGCCCGCCACCATAGGCCTACCATTGGAAATGAACCACTTGTGCGGGAAGTAGTTATCGAGGCTTTCAATCTTGATCGGGAATTGAGCAAGGGAATCGCCGCAACAGAGCATGAAAAACAAGGCAAGCAAAGCCGCAGGCATGTACATGGAACCTTTGGCCCATCGAAGATCAGCGTTTGCTAGAGATGCCTTGCGGTTGAGAAGTCCTTTGTCAAGTAGCTCCATTTGGATTCCAATTTACGGGAAATATAGCAATGAATCAAGGCCTTGCGCGCCCGGCTGTAGTTGATATTTTGCAGCTCACGTATCGTGACGGCCTCCTCGCCAGCTTTGATCATCATCGACTTCTGTTGGGAGACCGACATGGTGGTGTTGGAGACGGCATTGCGGTTGGAGGAATTTCCTATGGTGCCACTTCAACTCCACGTAGCGAGATTACTCCTGAGCGATCATCTTACCCTCAATCATTGCACGTTACAGAATCCTCACGCACAGTGTTCAGGAGCCAAGGCCCAAATTTTGAACAATCCACTCCTTCGCCAAACTCATAACAGGCCTTGGTGGAATAGCAAGTTTTCAACCTGTCGTAGGGCTTCTGAGCATTACGGTCCATGTAGCAAGCAGAGGTTTCGATGGCATAGCCGCCATCGGGTTGATTCACAAAATTCCACACTGATTTGAAAAATTCGTTTCCTAAGGTATCAGGGATGAGGCTCAACAATTTCTGCGGGTGAGCCATCAATTTCTCGACATTGTATGTCTGAGCCTTATCATCATGGGCGGGGCCGATCCAAGTGCTCTGGTTTTGAAGGGTGACATTCCTCGACAATAGTTTCCAGCGGGTCACGCTCGGCTTCGCGTTTTTCAAAAAACTGAACGAGACGACCGAGTCACCCGCAAAAAGCTTAATTTCCCAATATGCCCGATTCCCATCTCTGAAACGACTCTGTGAACAAACAATAGAGGCGTTGTATTCAAAAGTTTGTATCGAAACGTAACCCTTTGAAAAAAACATAGATGCCTCCTTGGGTAGCCCATGTTCATAACAAACCTCAGCATACGGATAATTTGTCGGCTTTTCTTGTGTGGGCAGTCGATTCACGCCCTTCACCTTGAGTAAATCGAAGTACGCATACCATACTGTCGAGTCACAGGGGACGGCCCAAAGGCTGCTGCCTGCAGCAAGTAGCAGAAGGGAGGCGAGTATCTTGATGATTTTCATGCTGGGCTATTGGATGGTGATTGCGAGGTTTTTGCGATGTTGGGTGGGCGGGTCTAGTTCAGAATGGCTGTTTTCCCAGCTGCGTTCTTTCACGGGCTGGGCCCAAGAATCATTCCTAGATCCATCGAGTCTCATTGTTGATCACAAGTTGATTCTCACACACGAATTAAGATAGTGTTCTCTAATCGAGGTTACATTCAAAAGAATTCCTATATCTTCCATCGATATTTCCGATTCCGCCTACCATCTATTGAAATGTACTTGAGGCAAAGGTCGTATTCAAGCAGGTTCGTAAGCCGCACAATCCCGACCTTTGGATCGAAATACAAAGTACAAAGCTCCTCGCGATGGTGATCATAAACCTCATAAAAGTGAAACCGGTAGATTGGGTCTCCTTGTCTTTTTGGTTGAATGACCTCGTCAGGAACCCATTCATAGTACAGAAACCCAGGAAATTTTACAAGATCGCGATCTGCAAATTGGCAGGTTGAAATTTTGTGGAGAAAGGAATCCTTAGCGAAAAGCACAGTTTCCTTTCCACGAAAAAACTGAACCCAATTTTCCTGTCGCAAACCAAATGTATCTGGCCCTTCTGAATAACCAAAGCCAATCCAAATCGTGCTATCCACCCAAGTAGTATCGTTGAGGGGCCACCGCAAAATTTCCATATCCAAACGTGCACCGTCATAATAGTGATAAGTCTTAATTTGGGCTAATAGATTGGGATTCCCTTGTGCAACGATCCCAAGAATAATAATTAGGGCAATGTACCTCGAATGAATCATCGAAATTACCCATTGCCTTGCCGCAAGCAAACCATATTCAGATGAGAATCTATTTTGTGAACGGGGAGAGGAATTGCTCATTGCGAATATCTAAAAGAGTGTGGCCATTGATTCATGTTGAACGCAGAGAAATTGTAGATGAAGGTCGTGTCGGGTGCGACCGCCGCCGCGATAGCAAGTTGCAGGTTTTCCTCCTCCTCTTGCTGCTGCTTGGTGGGCGGGTCTAGCTCAGACGCGCCGTTTTCCCAACCGAGTTCTTTCCCGGGCTGGGCCCATGGGCTCCTGAAGGCCATTTGACCTCCAGGTGCCCAAGGGTTATTCATGTATGCACATTCCCTCATTTCACTCAGGAACTTACACCGATTGTCCTCCACAATCAAGCTCTTGAACCAATCACCCGACAAGCCATTCCTTCGCTGCAAATGCAGCTTACTCATTCCGGTGCCCCAATAATCTTGCCAGTGGCGGGATCAATATAGCCCTCAAATGTCTGCCACCCCGTGACGGTATCTTTGACGTAAGTCACCGTCCATCGCTTGGCCTTGAAGAAGTAACGCAAAATATAGCCATCGTGCCGACCACCTTCAATGAACAGGTGGTGCAGCTTGCTTGGCGTGGCACAATACAATACTTCCAGCATGTACGCTGATTTGGTCTCAGGTGAACCCAAACGCTCATGATAGCTCAGGTTAAAGTTGGTCATTTCCAATGGCCGACGCTCCAACGGGAAACTATCGCGCAGAATTTCCAGACCTTCAACGACATTGGGCCAGATTTGTATCTGTTTTAACTTGGTCTTGCTTACTTGCTGCAGCGGGTTCTCTCCGCAGTTGCAGGTATAGACTTTTGCTTCTTTCAGCTTTTGAAGCGCATCCGACATATCGGTATTGGGAACGTAGATGCCGACTGCCGAGCAGCCACGGTGCCAGGCGGTGTCATCTTCAAGTGGAGGATCCTTCCAGCCGTCATACAATTCAAAATCGATCCACACACCATCACCGTCAGTGCGCAGCCGATGCATCGCAATCGAGTCACACAAGAAATATTGCTCGGGGACGATACTCTCCGACCAAACGGTGTAGGAATCAAACTCATCATTGTAAAAAATACCTGTGAGCGGAAAATCCCATACCAGACTGTACTCAGTGAGGAGATAATAAATTTCCATAATGCCCAGCCCGCGTTCGCATGCACCCGTGCGAATGTTCAAATCGTGCCGATTCAGGATTCTCGCCACAAGCATACTCCGGTCGGGCTTAAAACTCTGGGCTTGGAGGATCCACCCTATGCCTAAGAGCGTGAGAAAGAGAAGTGTTTTTTTCATAGGGGCTGACGTTATCGTGTGCCAGTGGCAGGATTAACATAACCCTCTCGCAAAATCCAGCCTGTATTGGTATCCTTGACATGGGTAGCCGACCAAGTGCCAGACTTAAAGGAATAACGCATGATATATCCATCGTGACCATGATCATCCCGCAATAAGTGATGCGAACTGCTAGCTTCTGAGCAATACAACAGCTCTAGCACGCAGGGCTTTTTTGATTCGGTACTACTTTGCCATTCATGATAATCTAGACGGAAGTCGGAAAAAACCAAGGGTCGCTGCTCATCTGGAAACTTTTCATGGAGCACCTGCATCGCGTCTTTTGTGCTTTGCCACGATCGCATCCGCTTGGCGAGGACTTCGGGCGGATGGTCGAAGGCTGCCGCCTCACATGGACGCGTGAATATTTCTGCGTTTTTCAGCTTTTTGAGGGCATTGCTTCCGTCGGTACCTTTTCATTACCCATAAATAATCTTTGTGGATAAGTGAATATTTGATGCTGGTTTTTGCTGTATTTGCCTGATGTGTTCATGGATACAAGAAGAGTTCCAGGCCCTTTCACTAGGTGACAAGCGTCTGGACAACAGGTTC
>JANPHP010000003.1:0-1289 GCA_031424495.1 Bacteroidota bacterium
AAAGCCGGGGGTTGAATGCGTTTATGATTCATCAACCCTGGAAGGGTTGAATGTGAATACCGTACAATGTTTTGGTAATCATGTGCAACCCACTTCGGGGTTGGTGGTTCTATGCGATTGCTGACCGTGGGTTTTACCCACGGCTATCCACATTGAAGCCTTTCAGGCTTGAATCACGGCATTATGAAGGGTGCGTTTTCCCTTAACTTATCGGCATCGATATTGTAAAAGGTCGATCAATGAAACCGAAAAGGACTCCAAGACCGCAAAGTCAGTAATTCTCTCTCTGCGGCCCTTTGCTGTTCAACATTCGCCAGAAAGCCTAGCCATCACTCATCAGCCCGCTCATACACCGTCGCCTTGCCGGCTTGGGTGATCTTGAGGTCGCTGTCTTCAAATTTGTAGTTGCGGGAAATCTCCAATTCGCCTTTTTGGATCAGGATGCGGTCCACGCCTTTGAGCTCCCAAGTGGCGCTGTCATACGTGACGGCCGCTTTGTAGCCTTCTGTGTATTTACCATCTGGCCCAAACAAAATCCAAACATCCGACTGCTCCTTGTCACGCCACTTGCCATCCAACTTGGGCGCAGCTCCTCCACCCGAGAAAATAATGATGAGCACGACGACCAACAGCAGGGCTGCTGCGCCCACGCCGATCCATTTCCAAGGTATGGCCTTGCGCTGCATATCCAAGTTCTCACCCGGCATCGGCGCCTGCTCATGTTGCACGGCTGGCGCTGACTGCACAATCGGCGCTGCAGGCGCGACAGGCGCTGGAATTTGGGTTTGCGCTTGCGGGCTCTCATGCAGGTAATTGCGCCAGGTGAACAGGTATTCGCCGACTTTCACGATGTCGGTCGGATCGAGGCGCCGTGGCTCTGAAATCCGCTTGCCATTCACAAATGTACCGTTGCCGGAGCCCAAGTCGACGATCGTAGCCTGCCCGAGGTCATCGACGATGAGTTGTGCATGCTGCCGTGAAACGGTCTGATCAGAGATCACGATGTCATTGGTGGTCGCGCGACCGATGTGTAGAAGTCTCATCGCATTATTTTCGCTGTGGACAACAAAGATAGTGATTTGGGGGAATCTTGGGTTTGGCTGGGTGGTTAATCGCAGTGCAATATGCATTTAATCCCAAGCCTGCCCGATCCTTCGGGAGGATTTTTCTTGATCTGCGACTTCGCCAGCTTCATGAGCGCCATAAGCGCTTCGGCTTGGTCCAGGAGGAGGTTGCACTCTCCTGCCAGATTTCGATCTGCCGCAACCAGCGGGAGTTCCAATTTTTGC
>JANPHP010000004.1:0-7200 GCA_031424495.1 Bacteroidota bacterium
GATGCTGATGGGCATCATGACGTGCATGACCGCGATGGGTGCATCGACCCAATAACCAATGCTGGAGACGGTGGCATTGAATGCGATGCCCATTATCCAAAAGCTGAGCGATGCCAAGAGACCGACCGCGAGGGCAAGCGCGTAGCGCATCCATCGTAGGCTTAGGTTTGCCTTGGAAAACTCCTGCTGCAATGCAGGCACAGTGCCGATGGCAGCAACTGCGGCTCGCAGGGCCTCGGCATCTTGCAAGCCCGCTGCGCGGCCGTGCTCCACATGCGTGAGCAGGTGGTCGCGTAGCTCGTCGACATTGCCGGTCGTGAGATCGCCGCCTTGCGTCACCTGTACTAGCCAAGCCTGCACGGCATTTTCTAGGTCAAATTGGGTTGTGGTGTCCATAATTGTTGTAAGATATTGCTGATGAGGTCCCAGTTTTGGCGCTCCTGCGCGAGCAGGGCGTGGCCATCGCTGGTGAGTTGGTAATATTTGCGGTCGCGGCCGCCGTCTGCCTTGCGCCACACGGCGACGATGAGGCCCTTTTGTTCGAGCTTGCCGAGCACCGGGTAGAGCATGCCTTCGCTCCAAGCGAGCTTGCCGCCAGAGTGCTCCTGGACCTGCTTGATGATGTCATAGCCATAACTCTCGCCCTTGGCAAGGATCGACAAGAGCAAGGGGATAGAACTCGCCGCAACAAAATCTTTGGAATATGCGCTCATGCCTAATACTTCTAGGTATAAGCAACATTAGGCATAAGCATTCGCAAAAGGAATAGGGTGTGCAAATAATTGCCCTAGATCGATGGCTACCGCATGCCAAAAAAGCCGCTGGGGCGGCTGAAATAGCGATTTCGACCGCCTCTGGCTTTGCGGTATTTGGCTCCGGGGCCCTCCCAGCGCACGGTCTTTGCGACGATGGGTGCTTGCGGGGATGGGTTTTGGAAATGCGCCCAGCGTCGGTCGAAACGTTCGCGATCTTGTGGGTTGTGCAAGTTTTGGTAGGCCTCGTTTACCGCTTGAAAGCGGCGGGTGTAACCCTCGACATCTTCGGAATGCAGGTCGGGATGCAACTCACGCGCAAGCTTGAGGTAGGCTAGCCGAATTTCTTCTTGGGAAGCGTCGGCAGCAAGGCCGAGGGTGTCGTAGTAATTTTGCACGGTGAATATCGCAAGCCCAATTTACGGAGGAATCTACGTTTCAGTCAATGCCACCTGCAAAATTTGTCGCTCGTTGTGCGCTTTCCAATTCGGCAGAAATTTCTAACTTGGTCATTCAGAAAATAATCTTCACACGATGCAAAAACTCTCCGCCTTGATGATTGCCCTTTTTGTGGGCATTTTGTTGTTGACGACACACTCAGATGCCCAGGCCCAGGTGCATCGCTACCGGGTGGGTTACAAAGACCAGGGTTTTTCAGTGATCCCTGAGATCGCAGCCTTGGCCCCGTCCAATACTTATGACTATGCCCTCAATTTCAATATGATAGCGGGTTACCAAGTCAATGCATTCTTCTTCATCGGCGGTGGTGTCGCCTTGGATGCCTATTCCAGCGACATCTATGTGCCTGTGTTTGTGGATGCGCGTTATTTTTTCTTGGACAAGAAATTTTCGCCCTATGCCTTCATCGATGCAGGCTATGGCTTGCCTGTAGATGCCGCCCAAAACTTGGGAGGCGGGCCGATGATCAATCCTGGATTTGGGATCAAGTATTTTGTGTCGCGCACGGCAGCGCTCAATCTCTCCTTGGGTTATCGTTACCAATCGATGCCCATCGACAACTCTGCCGATGGTGCTAGCACGGCATTGCGCACCAATTTCATCCAGTCCTTTGGGGTAAGGGTGGGGATGCAGTTTTGAGTGCAAAGGCATGAAATTTTGATTGCTATGCCTCTCTCATCGATTTTTCTTAATTTTGGGTAGAATATTCACTAAAAGTACAATTCCGAATATGAAAAATTTGTTGATCGCGTTCGCCATGGTGGCAACCCTTCTGCTGAGCGCCTGCGGTGGCGGCAAGCCCAATCTGGACGATCCAGCAGCAATTGCCAAGTTCAATTGCGACAAAATGAAGGAAATGATGGACCTGATGAAGGATCCTGTAGCCAACTCGGCCAAGATCGAAGGCATCGCCAAGGAAATGGAAGAATTTGAGAAAGAATTCGAGAAGCATCACGGCGACAAGTCCAAAGAAATGGAAGCGAAAGTCGAAGAAAGCCTGAAGACGGTGTGTAGCGACCTCGCCAACTCGTTCTGAGGATTTCCTGCAAGACAACATGAAGAGCTGCCCTTTATGGGTGGCTTTTTTTGTGATGGCTCAGATCTGATTGTCGTCGATGGCTTTTTTGATGAGCTCGGCGCGGCTTTGGCCTACGACTGCGGCGAGCTCTTCAAGGGTGGCTTCCTTGACTTTTTTTACCGATCGGAAGTGGGAGAGCAACTTGCTTGCACTGCCTTTTCCGATGCCTTCGAGGTCGGTGAGGTGGGTCACAAAGGTGCCTTTGCTGCGCAAGTCGCGGTGGAATGTGATGCCAAAGCGGTGGGCCTCGTTGCGCAATTGCTGGATGAGCTTGAGCGAGGTGCTGCGCTTGTCGATGTGCAAGGGTATCGGATCGTTGAGCACATAGATTTCCTCTAGCTTCTTGGCGATGCCGATGATGGGAATTTTGCGTAGCAAGCCCAGCGCTTCCAGCGATTTGGCGGCGCTGCTCAGCTGTCCCTTGCCGCCATCGACGATGATGAGGTCCGGAAAGGGGATGTTTTCATCGATGCAGCGCTTGTAGCGCCGGTGGATGATCTCCTCCATGGACGCGAAGTCATTCGGGCCCTCTACGGTCTTGATCTTGAAGTGGCGGTAGTCTTTTTTGGCGGCTTTGCCATCTTTGAAGACGACCATGGATGCCACTGGGTATTGCCCGTGAAAGTTGGAGTTGTCAAAGCACTCGATATGCTTCGGCAGGCTCAGCAGGTGCAAGTCCTTTTGCAGCTGCTCCAAGATGGGCTCGGTCGGATCCTTTTTCTTGAAATTTTGCTTCCAGACCTTCTCCTCCAGCAAGACCCTGCAATTTTTGAGGGAGAGGTCCACCAGCATCTTGCGGTCGCCGCGTGATGGGAGCTTGATCTGTCCAACCCAGCCGAGCTCCTCGTCTGGGGTAAATTCTACATTCGTCAATAACTCCTTGCCCAGCCCATCCTCCAGCACCAAGCGCTCAAATACCGTGGCCAGCAACTCACTGTCGGTTTCGTCGTGCTTGATGCGCACCTCCCAACTGTGCGTGGCGGTGATGGCGCCATGCGTGACGCTGAAGTGGTTGATAACGGCCAAGTCGTTGAGGCGATCGACGGTGAGCACATCCACGGCGTCGATCTCTTCTGAGACGACGGTATTGCGCAGCTTGAATGCCCTGATCTTTTCGATCATGATGCGCAGGCCCTCCGCCTTTTCAAACGCATATTCATCCGCAGCCTCATACATCTCGGCCTCCAACTGATCGAGCAATTCGCGCATGTGGCCCTTGAGGATCTTGCGGATGGCGGCTATGTTTTGGGAATACGCCTCTTCGGAATACAATCCTTCGCATGGCCCACGGCAGTTGCCGATCTGGTATTCGAGGCAGACCCTGAACTTGCCAGCCTTGACATTGGCCTCGGTGAGGGCGTAGTTGCAGGTGCGGAACTTGTAGTTTTGCTTGATCAAGTCGATGAAGGCGTGCATCGTCTTGACCGAGGTGAATGGGCCATAATATTCTGCGTTCGACTCGCTGCGGTCGCGGGTCGAGAAGATGCGCGGGAAGCGCTCCTTGGTAATGCAGATGTAGGGATAGGTCTTCCCATCCTTGAGGTTGATGTTGTACTTGGGCTGATGCTCCTTGATGAAATTGTTTTCAAGGGTCAGCGCCTCAGATTCGCTGTGGGTGATCGTGTACTGAATGTCAGCGATCTGCGACACCATCGTGCTGATGCGGTAGCTGTGTGCGCGACCTGAATTGAAGTAGCTGCGCACGCGCTTCACGAGGCTTTTGGCCTTGCCGATGTAGAGCAGCGCACCGTTTTTGTTGTAGTACCTGTACACGCCGGGCGCGTCGGGAACTAGCCGCAGTTGCTCTTTGACTTTTTCAGGATGGTTGTCAGTCATCTTCGACATTCATGATCGACTTGTAGCCCTTGGTGAGGCTATCGCCCCAGACATTTCTGCGCTGATAGTCATACTTGGAGCAGTCGAGCTCCACATCAAAGCCAGCAGGAACAGGGAAGCGATCCTTGGGCAGGTTGATGGTGGAGTCTGCATAGACCTTTTGCATGAACAAGCCAAAAATCGGCAAGGCCATGCTCGCGCCTTGGCCATAAGCCAGCGAACTGAATCGCATCGTGCGTTCTGAGCAGCCGACCCAAGCGCCGCCGACCAGGTAAGGTGTGACGCCCACAAACCATCCGTCTGACTGATTTTGGGTTGTGCCCGTCTTGCCGCCGATCTCCATGTTGAGGTGGTAGCGCCCTCTGAGGCGGCCTGCCGTGCCACCCGCTTCGTTTACCACACCGCGCAACATATCGATCATCATGTAGGCTGTATTTTCAGAAATGGCCTCGCGGCTTTGCGTCTGGAAATTGGCAATCACATTGCCATTGCGGTCCTCGATTCGGGTCACGATCAATGGCTCGTTGTACACGCCTTTGTTGGCAAATGTGCAATAGGCGCTCACGAGCTCGTGCACGCTCAAGTCTGTAGTGCCCAGGCAGAGCGAGGGCACGCAGTCAAGCGGAGATGTGATGCCCATTTTGCGCGCCCATTCACACACGACATTGGGGCCGATGTGTTTCATGACGCGGGCCGTGATGAGGTTGGTGGAGGTGGCGAGGCCATGGCGCAAGGTCATGAAGCCGCCGATTTTGCCATCGGCATTTTTGGGAGCCCAGATCTGCTTGCCAAGGTCATTGTAGAAAAAGACGGGCTGATTCAACTCCAAATCACAGGGAGTCATGCCATTGTCAAAGCCAGCGCAATATACAAAAGGCTTGAAGGTCGAGCCCACCTGCCGCTTACCCGTGTAGACGTGGTCATACTTGAAAAATCGATGGTTGATGCCACCTACCCAAGCCTTAATATGTCCGTTGGTCGGGTCGATGGCCATGAAACCGGTCTCAAGAAAACGCGCATAATATTTGAGCGAATCCCAAGGAGAGATCACCGTGTCTTTGATAGGCCGATCCCAATTGAAGAGGTCCATTTTGAGCGGCGTATTGAACTCCTCCATGATCTCCTCACTGTTGGCGCCACTAGCCCTGGCGCGCAGGTAGCGCTCGCTGCGGCGCATGACGCCGGGCAGGAAGGTGGAGTCCTTGATCCAGGGTTCGCGGCCCGTAATATGCTTGTCAAAAACTTTTTGAAACTCTGTCAAGTGCTCGGTGACAGATTGCTCTGCATAACCCTGCATGCGGGAGTCGATCGTCGTGTAGATCTTGAGGCCATCGCGGTAGGGGTCGTGCCCATTCGCCTTGCACCAGGTATGCAACCACTGCCGCAGGTGCTCAGTGAAATAGGGCGCAGCGCCGAGTTCGCGGTAGTCGGACTTGGCTACGGTCTCAATCGGTGTCGCCTTAAGGCTGTCCACGTCGATGCCGGCGGGCAGGTAACCGTTGTCGGCCATCAGTTGGATGATGGTATTGCGGCGGCGCATGGCATCCTCAGGGTGCGAGCGCGGATTGTAATCACCGGTGGCTTTGAGCAGGCCCACGAGCATGGCAGCCTCTTGGATGTTGAGGTCCTTGCAACTCTTGCCAAAAAACTCTTGGGCGCCGCTTTCGATCCCATAAGTATTGCCAACAAAGGAGACCGTGTTGAGGTAGGCGGTGATGATCTCAGCCTTGGTAAAATTGCGTTCTAAGACCACGGCGACCACCATTTCCTTGAGTTTGCGCCAGATGCTGCGGGCGCGGCCGATGCGCTCATAGAGGTTGCGGGCGAGCTGCATCGTGACCGTGCTGCCGCCACGGGGGCGCTCGCCTTGCATGAGTTCTTTAGCGATTGCAAAAGGCGATTGCGGGTCTATGCCCGAGTGCCCGTAGAAGCGCAGGTCTTCCGTAGCGACGAGGGCGTTGAGCACGTTGGGGGAGATTTCATCCAAACGCACGCTCACACGATGCTTTTCGTCGTAGAGGTTGCGAATGAGCACGCCATCAGCCGAATACACTTGCGTGCTCAGGACAGTATGGGGGTTCTCGATCACATCCATTGGGGGCATGTCTGTGAGCGCGATGACGATGACGGCTATGATGAGCCCGACGACAACTGCGACCATGCCCAGCATGATAGCCCTGAATCGGCGAAACCAACGTCGTCGTCTGAGGGCGATGGGCTGTTCAAAGACAGCCTTGACCCGCTTGGGTTCGGTAGGGCGGGTATCTATAGGTTGGGCACTCACTAACGCAGGGTGAAAATTTACGGGTGCAAGTTATGAAATATCTCAACGACGCAACAGATGGCGATGTGAATGGATTGGTGACAAATTTGGAATGGGTGGCTTTTTGATGGGCGTTTGAAAAGTCTGGAGTTTAGGGCGAGAGTGGTGTAGGTGTGGTATACATGTGGCTGACAAGTGGTAGACGAGCGGTATAGATCTAGCTCCGGAAGGGAGTCGGAAGGGACTCCGTAGGGACTCAGAAGGAAGGCTGGATAGCCTTGGACCGTAGTTGGAAGCAGGCTGCTGGCGGTTTGCAAGCAATTTGCCCCGAGATCAACCCCCGAGCGGAAGTAAAGCGGCGGCGAGGGGCGGTAATGCAGGGCATGCGGGTGCGGTGTAGTTGGATGGGGCTGAATGCTGGTTGGAATGTAGTTGGAAGCAGTGTGCAAGCAATTTGCGCCGAGATCAACCCCGGAGCGGAAGCAATGCGTCGGCGATGGGCGGCTGCTGCGTGCGTGCGGGTGCGGTTTGGTTGGATGGAGGCAGGTAGCGAGTGGCTTTTGCTTAAATGGGAGGTGCGTCAAGGGGCTGTAAAAATGATCAAATTTGTTGTGAGCGGATCGTAGGGCCGCTGTGCGGGAGGTGTATCTGCACGGAAGATCCCTCGGCTGCGCTCGGCATGACACGGCGGTTGCGCTACCAATGACAGATTGTGTATTGTGCAGGTTATCAATGAGTAGCAAAATGTGAGTCCAAGGCCTCTGGCCGAAGGACTACTGACCATTTGCCTCTGGCAAAAGAGAATAGGCCTC
>JANPHP010000005.1:0-13648 GCA_031424495.1 Bacteroidota bacterium
GCACCGGGTGAACATGCGGACGCGCGCCTTGAGCTTCGACACGCCCTACTCCACCTCGGTCGGTGGTTGGGTGCGGCCCGGCGATTGGGTGGACCTCGTCGTCACGCTGCACGACAAGAAAGAAGGCGGCACCAACCTCGCCCTGATCGAGAGCGAGCTGGAAAAGATCTTCCTCTACATGGCAAATGAACCCAACAAGTTCATCACTCCTGCCATCGTTTTTGAGATGATCAATGTCGACAAGGATTTCAATGTCTTTGAACTTATGAACAGTGTCGGCGTGCGCGACCATGGCAAGAGCCATTGGATCATCACCCACATGATGCGCAACGCCAAAGACAATCCTCCGGTACTCATTGTGCATCAGCTGTTTCAGTTTTATTCCAAGCTGCTGCGTCTGCAATCGCGGCGACTCAGCAAGCCCGCCGAGGTCGCTGTCGAGCTCAAAATCCACGAGTTCATTGCCCGCCAATACGTCGATGCCCTGCGCAACTACAACTACCGTGAACTGAACCGTAACCTTACCTATATCTTGGAAGCTGACTTGTTTCTCAAGGGCGTGCAAGGCACCCACATGAGCGACGAGCATGTGATGAAGACATTGGTCTATAAATTACTCAATTGATCGGCCCGTTGTAGGCGTCGTGCATGGAAGAAAGCGTTGAAAATCACTACTTTGGTCGAATGAAATCCACTCAGAAATACATTTTGTCCTTGCTTGTTGTTTTGCTCACTGCTTGGGCACTTCCCGCCCAAAACAGCATTATCAGGGGCACGATCCTCGACGAGAAGGGCGAGCCGGTCGTCGGCGCCAATGTCGTGATTGCCGCACAAGGTACCGGCGCCACAACCAATGGAGACGGCATCTTCTCCATTGCCAAACTACCTGAGGGCGAGCACATCATACGCGTGACCTATATCGGCATGGATACGACGGTGTACACCGCCAAGGTTGCCAAGGGTTCCACGGCAAGTATCTCACTCAAAATGCGCGAGAGCTCCACCCAAATGCAGGTGGTGGAGATTGTCGATCAGCAGATCGGCAAGATTCAAAAGCGCGCGATCGAGGTCGGTGTGACCCGCATCACTGCCAAACAAATCAACCTCATGCCCTCGCTCGGCACGCCCGACCTCGCCCAGTACTTGCAAGTGCTGCCGGGTGTCGTGAACACCGGCGACCAAGGTGGCCAACTGTACATCAGAGGCGGCACGCCGATCATGAACATGACCCTGCTCGACGGCATGATCGTCTATTCGCCTTTTCACAGCCTTGGGTTGTTTTCGATCTTTGATCCAGACTACATCAAGTCTGTAGATGTGTACTCTGCAGCCTTCCCGGCCATGTATGGTGGCCGTGTATCGTCTGTCATGGACATTCGTACCAAATTTCCTGAAGTGCGCGGCATCAGTGGCAAGGTCAATATCAATCCACTCACGACAGGCGTGATGCTTGAAGGCCCTTTTAGCCGCAAGCACTCCGACCGCCCAGGTGGCAATGCATTCTTGCTTTCGGCCCGCCGGTCCTACCTCGATAAAAGCAGTCCCATCGTCTACCCTTGGGTCAAAAATGAAGTGAGCGACAGCGTCAGTGGCTTGCCTTATTCATTTACTGACATTTATGGTAAGGTCTCATTTTCAGATGGTTTGAACAATGTAGACCTCTTTGGTTTCTACAACAAAGATGATGTGAACTATCAATTTCCCGCCAACATTGGCTGGAATCAATTTGGCTCAGGCGCAAAAT
Source organism: Bacteroidota bacterium (assembly GCA_031424495.1). Classification (GTDB taxonomy): domain Bacteria; phylum Bacteroidota; class Bacteroidia; order J057; family JADKCL01; genus JADKCL01. Next base: position 1,745 of record JANPHP010000005.1, read on the forward strand.
TTCGCCTGTTGCCGCCACAGAGCAACGTTATCTTCAGTGGCAACTTTGCCTACTCCAACTTCAAATCAGGGCTCAAGACGGTCAGCGAGAGCTTCCCGAGGTCCAGCTCGATCAGCGGATTCAACGGCGGCCTGCGCTTCACCTACCTGCTCAATTCGATCAATGAGCTCAATTTTGGCTTGACCTTCCTCGGTTTCCACACCGACTACAAGTTCACCAACTCCTTTGGTCTGCTCACGGCCATCGACTTCAACAATACAGAGGCTGCCGCTGACGCGAGCTATAAGAAGGTGTTTCGCAAGATCTACCACGGTCGCAATGACTCCATCAAAGACCTCGTCGTGATCGAGCCCGGCATTCGCCTACACTATTACAATGACCACGGGCACCTCTCTCCCGAGCCTAGGCTCCGTGCGAAGTTCAACTTCAATCGCTTCAGCATTACTGCCGCGACTGGCATTTATTCCCAAAACCTCATCAGCGCCAACAGCGACCGCGACGTCGTGAACATTTTCAATGGCTTCATGGCGGCTCCTGAGTATGTGCCCAATGCGATCAAGACCCACACCTTGCAGACGGCATCGCATCTCTTGATCGGTGCAGAGGTAGAGCTATTCCGAAACTTCTCTACCCGGCTCGAAGGTTGGTACAAAGACTTTACCCAGCTCACCAACACCAATCGCGACAAGGTATTTCCGACAGATCCAGACTTCATTTTTGAGAAGGGCGCAGCACGTGGCGTGGATTTGATCTTGCGCTACGAGACCAAAAAGATCTACGCCTATGGCACCTATGGCCTCGCCAAGGTCGATCGCAATGACCTCAAGCGCGTTTATCCTCCCGTCTTTGACCGTCGTCACAACGTGAATGTCGTGCTTGCCTATTTCACAGGCGAGCTGTACAAAGAAGGCTCCCTGCTCAATGAACGTCCCAAATTTTCAGAGAAGAAATGGGATTTGAGTCTGCGTTTTGCACTCGGTTCGGGCTTCCCATTCACCCAGACCCAAGGCTTTTATGAAAAGATCGACTTTCAAGCCAATGGTTCCCAAACCAACTATGCGAACCAAAATGGCTCACTTGGCATACTTTATGCCGACTCGATCAACAACGGTCGTTTGCCCTATTATCACCGCCTAGACATCGCAGTGAAGCGCAGGTGGCAGTTTGCGAATAAGTTTATGCTGGAATCTAACTTCACACTCGTGAACATTTACAACCGCAAAAACGTATTCTACTTCGACAGAGTAAAATTTGCAGTCATCCATCAGTTACCACTTCTACCCAGTGTTGGTCTTACGTTAAAGTTCTGAGTATGAAGAAATTCATAGGAATTTTCATGTTCCTCTTTGGGCTGGGAAATGCATATTTTGCACAACAGCCTGCTTATCATGAAACGTTGGGCATCTACAAGGATGCCACCGAATTGTTTGACAAGGCAAAGTATGGAGCGGCGGCTGAAAAGTTTGGCTTATTCATCGAGCGCAGTCGCAATACCAGTTATCCGCACGGGCAATTGGACCTTGTGGCCGAGTCACGCTTCAATCAAGGTGTCTGCGCATTCAACCTTCTGAATGCCAATTGCTCGGGCTTGTTTGAGGCCTTCATTGCGCAATATCCCAACCATCCCCGTGTGAATGAGGCGCTGTTTTACATCGGCAAGATGCACTACATGCGCAAAGAGTATAAGGAGAGCATTCCCCGCTTTGAAGAAATCGAATCGGGCAATCTTACCAAGGCGCAGATCACCGAGACACGGTTTATGCTTGGCTATGCCTACGTCAAAGAGGACCGCGACAAAGATGCCATGAACAAGTTTCGGCAGATCCGTCTGGCTGAGGGTGTTTGGGGCGAAATGGGCGCTTATTTCTTTGCAGTTCTCGCCTACAAGGATGGGCAATATGCTGAGGCTTACGATGCATTTTCCCGCGTAAAACCCGATCCCAAGTTTGCCGATCTCGACGTGCTCAAGGCGAGCTGTCTGCTCAAATTGCAGCGCTATGAAGAACTCGATGCGCTAGGGGAGACCCTGCTCAAAGACCACGAGCGCGCGTCTGGCGAGGTGTTTTTCATCTTGGGAAATGCCGCTTATGACCGTAGCAAGTTTGGCGACTGCTTGAGCTATTTGGAAAAAGCTGAGGAAAAGCGCGTTGCGATGAACCGCGTTGCGCAATACCGCATGGCCTATTGCTACTACCGCAGAGGCGATTTTGCCAAGAGCCAAACGCGTTTTGAAAAAGTCACCACCGAAGAAGACACCATCGCTCAAAACGCTTACTATTACCTCGGGCACTGCTTCCTGAAGTCCGACAAGATCGAAAATGCCCGCACGGCTTTCAAGAAAGCTAGCGAACTCAAATTTGACAATGAGCTTGCGGGCGAGGCACTGTATCAGTACTCCAAGGCTTGTTTTGAAACCCACTTCTTTGACGAAGCGCAGACTGCACTTGAGAGTTACATCAAGAACTATCCCAACTCTGAGTATGCCGATGAGGCCAAAGGTTTGATTGGCGAAATTTTGCTCTTTGCAAGCAATTACAAGGATGCAATCGACTACTTGGAGCAAAACGGCGGCATGCGCAATACCCGCTCGCGCGTCGCTTATCAGCGGGCCTGCTACCTCTATGGCAGCAGCATGTTTGAAAAGCATAAATATGACGTGGCAGCAGACCACTTCAAAAAAGCACTGAACACCAATGAAGACAGCAAGCTCACGATGCTGTCCTATTTTTGGTATGCCGAGAGCCTATTTAGGCAACAGGCTTACAATGAGTCAGCCTCGGCCTTTAAGACCTTTCTTGCGCAGCCTACAGCGCCACGTCACCCGATGTTTGCGATGGCTCATTATGGCTATGGATGGTGCCGTCTGAAGCAGAAGAATTTTGAAGAGGCTGGCAAAAGCTTTGAGAAATTCATCGGCTTGGCCGACCGCGACAAGAACCGCGAAGAATATGTCGACGCGCTTTTGCGTGCAGGCGACTGCGAGTTTGCGCTCAAGAGCCTAGCAGGTGCGCTGCGCTATTACCAGCAAGTGCGCGACTTCAATGGCAAGGACATGGACTATGCCTTGTACCAAATCGGATTGGTCTACATTCGGCAGGCAGATTACAAACGTGGCGCCGAGGCCATGGTAAACTTGGCGATCAACCATCAGAAATCGGTCTACCGCGAGTCTGCGCTGATCACAGCCGCAGAAACCTATCTCTCTTGGCTCGACGATCCAGGCAACGCCGGGAAAAATGCGCTCATCATTACCAAGGACCACGCCGACAGCAAGTTCATGCCGCGCGCGCTCATCGTGCTTGCCATCGCAGAGGGCAAGGCTGGCAACAAGCAAAAGGCGACCTACTGGTTTCAGCTCGTGGCCAATGAGCATTGCTATGACGAGAGTGCACGCACGACCGCGCTCACCAACCTGGCAGAGCTCTTGAGCCCGGCCGACTACGATGCTGCAGAATTGCAGTCACGTACCAAGTGCCCGCTGCAAAATACCGACAGCGAAGGCAATCGTACCGAGGACCTCGTGATCGAGATTGCAGACCAGCGTTTCTTTGATGAAAATTATCCCTCATCCGGCGAGCGGTACACCCAATACCTCAAAGACTTCCCGCACGGCAAATACCTCTTCCAAGCGCACTACTACCGTGGGCAAGGGTATGAGAAAACCGGTCGCAAAGACGAGGCTTTGGTCGATTATGAATTTGTCTACAAGTCTGCTGTGCCCAGTGACTTCACAGTAAAGTCGCTGAAGGCAGCCGCCGACATCCAAATGGCCAAGGGCAACAAGCTCGCTGCCATGGAGCTCTACAACGCCATGCAAGACAAGAGCACGCGCGTCGAAGACAGGCTAGCTGCACAGTTTGGCAAGGCCGATGTCGACATGGCCAATGCCGACTACCATGCCGCCAAGACGGAGCTGTTGGCGGTGTTCAATGATGCCAATACCACCGACTATTCACGCACGAAGGCCCACCTCAAGATCGCCGTCTGCGACTACTTCCTCGGTGCGAATGAAGAGGCCATGAAGGTATTTGTCGACGTCGAGGACAAGAACAAGAACACATTCGGCGCTGAAAGCCAATACTACATGTCTCGTATTCTCTTTGACAAAAAGGAATTTGAAAAGAGCAAGGAGATGGCGCTGGCATTCAACGAAAAATACAAAACCTACAACTACTGGAAGGCGAAGGCGTTTCTCGTGCTAGCTGAGGACTATATGGGCATGAACGATAGTTTCCAAGCCAAAGGCACCCTGGAGAGCATCGTGACCAAGCTCAAACCCACCAATGAATACCCCGACATTTTGCGAGAGGCCGAGAAAAGGCTCGATGAAATCAATGCAATGCAAGGCATGAAGCAAGGCGGCAGCCCCGAGGATGGCGGTGGCGATGAATTGAAAGGCAAAGTTGAAGACCTGATCGAGGAGAACAAGTGATGAGAAAGTTGATGATCCATGCCATCTGCCTGCTAGGTCTCGCAGTGGCATTGCCGGTCGGTTTGATCGCACAACCGCTCAAAATCGAAGGTATGGAAACCACCGGCGACTGGGTGCCCAACATGGGCAATATGGAAAAACCCGAGGAGCAGGTGACCCCGATCGACAACAAGGTGGAAACCAAGGCCATGACTTATGAGGAAAAGCAGATCAAAGCACCAACGAGCTACGATCCGCTTGTCCCCAAGCTGCCGCCAGGCCCCAAGCCACCCATGGACGAGTTGAAAAACAACCTCGTCAAGGTCAGCTTCGGGCGCTTTGCTTCGCCTTACGCCAAGATTTTCCTGAATTCTGGCCGCAACGTCAATGGCCGTGTGGGCCTTGACTTCTCCCACGCATCGAGCAGCAAGGGCTATGTGGACTATGCCGAGTGGCGAGACGACATCGGTGGTGCGTATGGTGAATATTACACCAAGGAAAACACCTTCAAGGCCAATCTACGCATCAAAAACAGCAACTATTTCTATTTTGCAGATAGCACTGTAAACATCAATCCCGAGCGCAAAGACAGCATTCGCAATACCTTTACCAAGGTCGAGGTCAATGGCTCCATTTTGAAAAACTATGACCGCGAAGCCGTCAATTACGACATCGGCATTCGCTTCCAAGGCTATTTTGACCGCTGGCAAGACAAGGATTTGCACGTCTCATTGTTGCCTAAGCTCAATTGGAAAGTCACCGACAAGTTTGGTGCGCAGATCCGCAGCGAATTCACGTTCAGCAACAGCACTTTTGGAGGCGTGCAAAAAAGTCGCTTTTTCTTGTACTTGACGCCGACGGTGACCTACAACACCGAAAAGTTGAATGTTGAAGGTGGTCTCAAGGTAAATTCATTCACCGAGGGCACGAGCAAATTCAAAGCCTCGCCAGTCTTGAAAGCGAATTATCAATTGATTCCCAAGAAGTTGAGTGCGACTGCTGGTCTTTTGGGTGAGATGCATTACCTGAAATATTATGATCTCATAGATCAGAACAGGTACCTCAACCGCACGCCCGACATCCGCCCGATGCGCGATGCCATCAACATCTACCTCGGTGTCGACGGGCAGTTGGCGAAGTATTTCACTTACTCCACACGCGTCTACACCAAAAAGGTCAAGGATCAGTTGATCTACTTCAATCCTGAAAATGCGGCCTATTTCCAGATGCTTTACGACAGCAATTTCACGCAGTCGGGCTTGGAGTTGGCGCTCACATTCAACAAAAACGACAAGGTGAGGGCAGGGGTAAAGGGTGATTTCCGTTCGTTCAGGACCAGCAACATCGCCAAGAATTTCAACATGCCTGGCACCAAGGTCGACATTTGGGGCAGTTACAACTTTGCCAACAAAGTTTGGATAGGCGCTGAGGTCTACCTCTTTGGACCACGCACCATGACCCTTAGCAACGATTCGATCCCGGTCGAGATCAAACAAGGCATCGTTGCCGACGTGAACCTGAGTGCAGAATATAGGTTTTCCAAAAGGCTTTCGGTATTTTTGGAGCTGAATAATCTTCTGGACAATCGCTGGCAACGGTGGTACAATTATCAGGAGCGCCCGTTTGATATTAAAGGTGGATTAACGTTTAGTTTTTAATGCAGCTCGATCCGCAGCAATCTTTGATCGTCGCCATAAGGCAACTCGACACGTTTTCTGTGCCTGGTATCGGTACATTTGCGCGCAAGCGTGTCGCTGCGCAAATCGATCATCAGACCAAGCGGATACTGCCGCCACAGGAGCGTTTTGTGCTTGAGCCCGGCGAAGATCAGGTGCAATTGTTGCAAGATTTTTTGGGACGCTACTACAATCTGACCGCGGAAAAAGCACAAGCACTCAGCGATGAAATCGGGCAGTGGGTTGCAAACACACTTGCACAAACCGGTGTCGTCCATTTTGATGGATTCGGCAAGCTGCGCAAAGAGGAGGGCTCCGATGCAGAATTTGTACCTGAATCCAGCATTTTTGGGCAAACGAACGATTTCTTTGGTCTGCAACCCGTCGATTACACCGTCGGAGAATCGGTAAAGCCTAGCCTCGAAAAGAAGAAGGCAGCTGCACAATCGAGCAGCCTTGCGCAGCAGACGATCGTAGAGCCCGCCCGCAGAAAGCGCCGATTCCCCGTTGGAGGGATACTTTTCCTAATGGTACTCGTCGGGCTTGGCACGGCGGCTTGGTATTGGCAGGTGCCTTTGAAGCAGAAGCTGCAAAGTTCAGGCTTGATTCCCAAGGACAAGCCAATCACCGATCACAATACCGCCAGTGGCGGCCATGATGGAATGCTCTCAGACAGCCTGGAGGCCATCAGAAGGGCAGTTTTGGAAGATAGCCTAGCTAATGTGCAGGCCTTTTATGAGGATTCGCTCCAAAAAGCCGATAGCATCCGCATCGCCATGGAGGGTAAAAATCCTGTCGCGAAGGTCGAGCCCAAGTCAATTGCCAAGATTGAGCCCAAGCCTGTGGTGAAGGTCGAGCCCAAGCCAATTGCCAAGATTGAGCCCAAGCCGATCGTGAAGGTCGAGCCCAAACCGATCGTGAAACCGACGACAGGTACAGCTGCAGCCGTCCCCAATGATGGGAAATATGGCGTGCGTCCAGAAAATGGCCATTATTACCTTGTGATTTCATCCACCCAAAATGGACAAGAAGCCACCGACGACGCAAAGGCGATCGCCGGCGCCAAAGTGCTTGCACCCTACAACAACGTCGGCTACTACAAAGTCGCAGTCTTTGAAAGCACCAACAAGTCGCAAGTGATCCAGAAAATGGTGGAATTCAAGGGCCGCTATACCCACAGTTGGATCTTTTGGCCGGGCATGCCTGTTAAGGAATAACCTTCACAGAACCCAATGATCGGCCGCAGGCATGGTATTGGGAAAACACTTTCTGTATTCTAAATTGATTCATTCAAGCGATGCTCATTCGAGCACCTCTTCAACAATCTTTGGCCCAATATCCTCTTGCGCTGCCTTTTTCATCACAAGGCGATTGACCACCCCAAACAACACGATCGTTGCCACCAGGGAACCCATCACCAGAAACCCCAATATCGGGTAATGCAAGAGATGCCCACTTGGCTCCTGCACCACAATGTGCCCTGCAATAAATGCTGAAAATCCACCTGAAATCGACTGCAGTGATGAATTGATGCCCATGAAGGCACCCCTGTCTGCGGGGGCAGGCAGGGCGGTGATCAGCGATGAGGCAGCAATCATACGAGCCGTGAGGCCCGCAAATAGGATGACGTTGATCATGATCGCAAGCCACAAAGGTGTGATTCCCAGATTGGTATACCAGCCGACCATTACCATGGCAATCAAGCACCCGACAATGAAAACAGGATATTTGCCATAACGATCGCTCAGTCTGCCGGCTAGGGGGCCTGCAAAAATGGTAAAGAGCCCAGTGACCAAATAAATGATCGGCAGATCGTCCATCGAGATTCCCATATTATTGGTGCTAAAAGCTGCCCCCAAGGGCATCAACATATAACCGCCAGTCGCCAAGAGGATCGTGGCGCTGAAGCCCTTGAGGTAGTTGCGGTTGCTGATCGTATGGATCAAATGCTTAAAAGGATTGTCGCGTTGTGGCAGCTTGAGGTGCTCATCGACAGGCTTCATGAAGATGAACATGATCACGCCCGCCACAGTTGCAAAGCCCACGATCAACCAAAAAGGCGCGTGCCATCCCAAGGAATTGGCGAGGTAAATACCGATCGGCAACCCGAGGACTTGACTTACAGCAAAGGCCATTTGTACAAATCCCATTACCCTGCCTCTCACCGCCATCGGAAACAAATCGGTAATGATCGCAAAGGCGATGGAGCCGATCACCCCACCAAAAACACCGGTCACGATGCGCGCACCCAGCAGGGTCTCATAGGTGGGAGCAACCGCGCACAGCAAAGTACCGCCGACAAACCCGATGTAGAAGAAGAGCAAGAGCTTCTTGCGGTCAAACTTGTCGGCAAAGCCAGCGGCCGCCAAGCCCGAAATGCCCGCACTGATCGCGTAGGCGCTCACAACCAAGGAAAACTGATCAGGAAGGATCTTGAGCTCATCGAGCAGGATCGCACTCAGGGGCGAGAGGACCATGAAATCCAAAATCACAGTGAATTGGATGAAGGCGATCACGATGATCATGAAGATTTGGTAGCCCGTAAAATTTGCCTTGGGGGTTTTGGGGCGTTCGACTTTAGTTTTCACGTCTTGATTTTATCTCAGGAATAGGTTTGAAAGCTTGCAGCACCATTTCGAAAGCTTCCGCTAGAACGGTGTCACTTAGTTGAAATTCATCGCGGCTGAGGCATTTTTGTTGCAATTCACACCGCACCAACGAATAAAATGGCGCATAGGCCATGGACCAATACAACTCGGGCGGCATGGCACGCATCTCGCCATTGGCAACTGCATGCGCGACAAATTGTTGCATGTGTTCCTTGAAAAGCGAGAACTGATGATTGCCGCGGTCGATCAAGGCAGAGTGCCTGAACAACTCATAAAAGCGGAACTGCGTCGGAAATTCGCGAATGAACCGCCGACGATTTTGCCATTGGAGCCAAAGACCATCCCGTAGGCTGAGCTGTGGATGAAAACCTTCCAAAGCTGTGGCGGTAAATTGGTCTTGCACCGCATGAAATAGCTGATTCAGAAGATCTTCGCGATTTTTCCAATAGATGTAGATCGTAGCAGGAGAAACGCCCGCCGCCTTCGCGAGTTTTTGCATCGAGAGCCCATCAAAGCCTTCTGAAACGATCATCTCCATCGCCTTGGCCCTGAGGCAAGCCTCCTTGTTTTCGTCTCGCGTACGCATTTCGGTTGCAAATATAAATGAATGTTCGTTCAGTTATGAGAAGTTATCAATAAAAATTGAAGAGGCAAATCTTGCTCAACGGCGATGACCATTCTGTTCTCCAAAAAATCGTATTTTCGCCTCTGTTCATTTTTTTGCACGTGTGAATGCTATGAGGAAGATCAAGATCAAAAATTTTGGGCCGATCAAGGAAGGCTTGGTGGAGGGGGATGGCTTTTTGGAGGTGAAGAAGGTGACTGTTTTCACGGGTAATCAGGCTACTGGGAAGAGCACGGTGGCCAAGATGGTATCTACCATGGCTTGGATAGAGAAAGAGTGGCTGAGGGGGGGGATTTTGATCGGTGATCCTGACAACAACCGCCGATTTGTAGAGGATTTTTGCGCATACCAAGGACTAAAGAACTATTTTCTTAAAGACTCTGAAATTCATTTTGTTGGAGACTATGCCGAAATCCGCTATACCGATGGGAATTTTAATCTCAGGAAGATCATCGTTGATGAAGAATTGTATTTAGTCCCTAAAATCATGTATGTTCCTGCTGAGAGGAACTTCTTAAGTGTAGTCGAATTTCCGCAGCGTCTAGAAGGGCTTCCTTGGCCGTTGTATACATTTCTCGATGAATACAGGAGGTCCTTGAATGAGCTGACAAGTTTTTTGGAATTGCCTATCAATAACTTGCATCTTGAAGTTGAGGGAATGACCAAACTCCCATTCATCAGAGGCTACGATTACCGGCTTAGGCTTTCAGAGTCATCGAGTGGCCTGCATTCGGCGGTGCCACTGTATTTGGTGTCAAAAAATTTGGCGGAATCAATAGGGAAAGTGGGCGACAGGTCCAGAAGCCCATTGAGTTTGGAAATTGAAGAAAGGATGGAAAAAGAATTCCTAACCTGGGTCGTTGACCAAAAAGCAAGCGCCATTCCTCATTCTGAAATGTTCAAGATTATTCAATCGAAATACAAAAGCTCCTACTTTTTCAACATCGTGGAAGAATTGGAGCAGAATTTATTCCCTAAATCCCAGATGAGTCTTTTGTTCAGCCTTTTAGGCTTGGCCAATGTTCATCCTTCGAACACACTTTTGCTTACCACACATAGTCCATACATCGTCAATTATCTCACCTTGGCAATTAAGGCGGATGAGGTGGCTCATTTGATCAAGGGGATTGCAGATGCTGAGGAAAGATTGCAAGAATTGGACTTAATCGTACCTCGATCATCTGCAATCAATGCCGACGATGCAGTAATATATGAGTTTGATGAGGAGGGTAGGATTCGCAAACTTGAAGCCTTCCATGGTATTCCATCCGATCGAAACCAGCTAAATGAGTATTTGGGTGAGGCAAACGATCTATTTGACAAACTGCTAGCCATAGAGCAATTGCTATGAAAATCGATTTCTTTGGGCAAAGTTGTAATGAAAATCTAAACGATCATCGCTTTGGCATTATTGATCCAAGACCTGCGGAAACCAGTCGCGTAGACGAAGGCCGATGGCTGATAACGGTCGAAAATCCTCAGCGAAAGGAAATTGAATTCGTGGCCATCGACAAGTGCTTCCAATTGAGGGATGCCGCAGGCAATGAAGTGAGCCTTTGTGAATGTTTGCTCCGGTATCAAAACAATATTGACTTTGTCGAGCTGAAAGACCGGGACAAGCATTGGTTTGAAGGCGGAATTTCCCAAATAATCTCGACGGTGGGGATTTTTGTTAATTATCATGATCTGAAGCAATTCAAACGAATCCGTGCTTTCGTAGGCAACAAGCGTCGGGGGCAGTTTAATATTTCAAATTCCGCTGGGAAGCAGATACTTTGGAAAGACTATGGTGTAATTACTTTTTCTAAGCAAGTGATCGAAATCTAAGTACTGCCAGAAAACCATTCACCGACCCACCCCCCTGTGGATAAAAACCACTCCATTCTTTGAATTTCCGTGAAATCCTCCATAACTTGTAGTTGTCTAAAGAAAGTCGTCGCGGTTTTTGGGATTGTAGCCGCGTGGCCCGATTCACCACTCTAGTGTTTCCGGAGGTTCACGATGACCCTTCGCCTTTTGCCAATTAAAGTTTTCGCATGAAGTCTCCAGAGTCGAGAAACGATCACGAGTCCAAGAAGAGCAGCACACTGTTGCCTCCTGACAGCGTTGTACAGCCCAAGACCATGTCGCCGCCTCCTTTCCAGCTGAAAAGCAGCTTGGGAGCCGAGTCTGAAAGTGGTGAATCTGAAGAAGTTGAAACCGTCCAGAAGGTAGGGAAAGAATCTGCAGGGTTTGCAGATGCGGGTGCGGATGAGGCCGGCGGCGCTGCTGGAGGTGCTGGGGGCGAAGGTCTACCAGATGGCTTGAAATCAGGAATTGAAAGCCTCTCGGGAATCAAAATGGACGATGTCAAGGTCCATTATCAGTCTTCAAAACCCTCGCAACTCAATGCCTTGGCATTTGCTCAAGGTACAGATATCCACATTGGACCCGGACAGGAGAAGCATTTGCCCCACGAGGCTTGGCACGTCGTGCAGCAAAAGCAAGGTCGCGTGAAGCCCACCATGCAGATGAAGGGCGGCACCCCAGTCAATGCAGAGCAAGACTTGGAAAATGAGGCCGACGTCATGGGCCTACGAGCAC
>JANPHP010000006.1:0-10032 GCA_031424495.1 Bacteroidota bacterium
GGTCAAACGTACTCAGATCGTGTTTGCGCCCCTGCGCGACAAAAGCAGCGATCAAGCCCGGGTCGGTCGGATAGCTGTTCACAAACTCCACCTGCGGGATCGCCTGCCAAGTCGAGAGCACACGCATCACCTCCTCGTGTACCGAGCCGGTCGAGGCCGATGCATAGTGCGGAAACAAGGGAATGACGCGAATTTTCTTCAAAAACTTGCCTTTGAACTTCTCCAATTGGCTCACGATCGAGGGGCTCTGGTAGCGCATCGCGAGCTCTACTTGGTAGTCCTCGCCCAGCGCCGTGGCGATGTGATCACGCAATTCTTGGGAAATGTACATGAGCGGCGAACCTTTGTCGGTCCAGATCGCCTTGTAACTTTTGCCCGACTTGGGCGCCCTGAAGGGACCAATGATGCCCCGCACCAACAATTGGCGCTGTACATAGGGAATGTCGATCACGCGTGGGTCGGTGAGAAATTCCACCAAATACTTGCGCACATCGGGGGTGGCAGGACTGTCGGGCGTGCCGAGATTGACGAGGAGAATACCAGTTTTTGTCGCTTCCAAGATCGCAGGCTGAAGTTTCAGTCTCCAACAACCACAAAGGTCAAAAAGAGTTTCGTGGGATGCAAAGCAGGATCAAGCAATTTGCCGACGGCAGTTTGCGCGAGCCCCGGCATGATCAGCCCCACGGCAACGCTTTTGTTCCTAAAAACGCTTATTTAGGCAAATTTGTGCAAGGAATCCCGTGGAAATGCATTTGATTCTTGAGATTGACTCCGACGATACCGAACTTCGCATTCCTATCAATTTTGCACACGATGGTTAAGCTTAAAAATCACAATTGAAAACGATCGCCGACGGCTTGGTGGCTGGGTTACGTGTGTTTGTAGATCCCAAAACGGGTCAGGTGGAAGAGCTGCCCGATTTTTCTGATTCCGAAGACTATTTGGATGGCATCGACGAAGATGAGGCCGAAGCGGAGAGAGGGCGGATTGAAGCAATCGAGGAAAGCTATACTGAACTCGGCGGTATGGATTCCCGGGATACATTTCGGGTGATGGAGGCATTTGTCGAAGTCGTCACCGAAAAGGCACTCAAGGATAAGCTTTGGAAGGCCCTGCAACAAAAACGCCCCTTCGCCAATTTCAAGAATGTCATCGACAATGCGGGTCCTATGCGGCAAAAGTGGTTTGATTTCCAGCTTGCCCAACAAGTAAAACATCTCAAAGCGCAGTTGCGCGAACATGAAATAGCCTTTGAGGAAGACGAAGAAATCAAGGAGAATGCCGCCGAGACCAACATTCTCAGCGCCGACGACCTCGACCAAAACATGCTGCTCACGATACGGCTCAAACCCCGCGACGCGGAATTCATGCACGCAATCAATGAACTGTTTCACGAAGTCTTTCAATATGACACGCCGCCCAGCGCGAGTTTGCCCTATTTGAACAGGTTGTTATTTTCTGAACGCCATCTCATTTTTGCGTTCACCTATCAGCATGAATTGGTCGGCGCGCTCACCGCCCACTTATTGCCTGATTTATATACCGAAAATACCGAGGTTTTCATCTACGATATTGCCGTGAAACCTCAGTGGCAGCGCCTCGGTTTTGGGGCGAGACTCCTCAAAGCCGTGCAAAACAATGCCGGCAAAAATGGCTATGCCCGCATCTGGGTCGCCTCAGATCTGGAAGATCAACATGCACTGGATTTTTACAGCAAACATGGCGGCGTTTGTTCGGAAGTGGAGCATTTTGAGTTTGCGCCTAGCAAAAGGAGGTAGGTGGGTGAGCGATCACACACCAAAAGGGATTTGAATTTCACCACCACCCCAATCTAACCAGCCTCCAGAAGCCGGATGCCAACCTTAGCCATCAGCTGGTGGCTAAGGTTGGCATCTGGCTTCCCTACTAAAACCTTCAAAATCGTCCCAAAAATGCACATTATCACTCCGTTTCCGATCCCCAAGTTAACACGCAGCTAGACGATATCTAGACAGGGTCTAGACCAACTCTAGCGAACCGCCATACTGGAGCTAGACTGGAGCTAGACTGGAGCTAGACCTTCTCCGCTGTGGCACTTGGTGAAAAACGATGCATTCCCGCACCAAACAGGTATTACGCCCGTACCGAATACCCGCACCCGAACTGTAAATGCCCATCCAAGCCAGCCGCCATTCCTAATTCCTAATTCCTAATTCCTAATCAAAAACACCCGTACCCAAACCCTCAACTCCCTCCAAACCCCGTTGCATGCTGCAACGGTGCCTCCCGCTGCCGCGTCTTCGTGATAAAAGAATAGGCATAAGCATTCTTCTCATCCGCGCCGTGGCGCTCCACGTGGTCGGTGAGCCAATGCTTGGCGATCGGAACTTCAAACTTGGTATCTCCTTCAAAATCTGCGTGCACCAATGTCATATAGATGCGGTCGACGATGTCCAAGTCCAGGGCCTTGGCATAGATCGTACCGCCACCGATGATGAAGACTTCGTCTTCGCCGATGCAGGCTTTGAGGGCAGCGCCGAGCGACTCAAAGACCTCGACGCCATCTATCGCATAACCGACCTTGCGCGACACCACCACATTGCGCCGATTGGGCAGCGGCTTGCCGATGCTGTCGTAGGTTTTGCGGCCCATGATCACAGTGTGACCCGTGGTGAGCTGCTTGAAAAAGCGTAAATCTGCGGGCAGGTGCCAAGGCAATTGATTGTCTCGACCGATGATACCGTTTTCTGAAACGGCCAATACCAAGGATACGATCATACGGCAATAGGTGCTTTGATGGGGGGATGCGGGTCATAACCCACGATCTCGAAGTCTTCGTACTTGAAATCAAAAAGCGTAACCACATCAGGGTTGAGGTGCATTTGCGGCAGCGGCCTAGGCTCCCGACTCAATTGCAACCGCACCTGCTCAAAGTGATTGGCATAGATGTGGGCGTCTCCGAACGTGTGTACGAAGTCGCCTGCACGCAAGTTGCAGGCCTGCGCGACCATCATTGTGAGCAGGGCATAGCTTGCAATGTTGAAGGGCACGCCCAAAAACAGGTCGGCGCTGCGCTGATAGAGCTGGCAAGAAAGCCGCCCCTCGGCCACGTAGAACTGAAACATAGTATGGCAAGGCGGCAAGGCCATCTGATCCACCTCCGCGACATTCCAAGCGCTCACGATGTGCCGGCGCGAGTCGGGATTGTTTTTGATGCGCTCCACCAGCTGGGCGATCTGATCGATTTTGCCACCGTCCGGCGTGGGCCAAGAGCGCCATTGTACGCCATAGACAGGCCCCAATTCGCCATTTTCATCCGCCCATTCGTCCCAGATTGAGACCTTGTTTTCATGCAGATAGCGAATGTTGGATTCGCCCTTGAGAAACCAAAGCAATTCATGGATGATGGAGCGCAAGTGCACCTTTTTGGTCGTCACCAACGGGAATCCCTCTTCCAAATTGAAGCGCATTTGGTAGCCAAAGACACTGCGAGTACCCGTACCCGTGCGGTCGCTCTTGTCGACGCCAGTGTCCATGACATGTTGCAGAAGATCGAGGTATGCTTTCATGTGGAATGCAAAAGCCTCAAAATTAGCCCAAATTCGCCTAGCGGCTCCCAAGCTTTTTCCACAACCGTCAATTTCAACAAGACATCTTACCAATAGTCCCATCTAAACACCTACTTTTGCCCACAAAATCGAAGCTATGAAATCGAAAAAACCAAGCGACTCGTTTGCAACCATGACCGAGTTGGTATTCCCCAACGACACCAATATCCTGGGTAATCTCATGGGCGGCAAGCTGTTGCATTGGATGGACATCGTCTCGGCCATCTCCGCAAGCAGGCATTGCAACCGCATCTGCGTCACCGCATCGGTCGACTTTGTAGATTTTCGTTCGCCGATCCATCTGGCAGAAGTCGTGCTTTTGGAGGCCTTCGTGACCCGCTCATTCAACACCTCCATGGAGGTGCGCATCGATGTCTGGGCCGAAAACATGCAGCAGGTCAATGGCAAGCGCTTTTGCAACTCCGCCTACTATACATTCGTCGCCGTCGACCAGTCGGGCCGCCCGATACCTGTGATCGAGGTAGAGCCAGTTACCGAACTGGAAGTCAAGTACTATGAAGGGGCAATGCGCCGCCGCGAACTACGCCTCGTGAGTGCAGGCCGCATGAAACCCGAGGAAGCCCAAAACCTGCGGGATTTCTTTTCGCCTGACTGATTGTTACGACACAGATTTATTTGCCTTGAAATCCCAAAAAAAGTGATTCCAAACAGATCGATCCGTCAATTGAAATCAATTTATTCCTACTTTTAGGTTTGGATCGATCCTGCGTTCACGCAATTTGATATTTTTTACCCGCATCTCAATGACTTCTATCGATACGAATATTGACAAGTTGGATCGTAAGATCCTCAACATCTTGATGCAAGATGCGCGGACGCCTTACCTTGAGATTGCCCGCAGTTGCAACGTATCGGGTGCGACCGTCCACTTGCGCATACAAAAGCTGGAAAAGACCGGGATCATCAGAGGCTCACGCCTCATCGTCGATCCCGCCAAGCTCGGCGTAAGCATCTGCGCCTACCTCGGCATCTACCTCGACCGCGGCTCGCATTTCCATGAAGTCGTTGCAGAGCTCAAAAAAGTACCTGAGATCGTCGAATGCCACTATACAACAGGCATTTATTCGATTTTTGCCAAAATTTACTGCCGCGATACCGCTCACCTGCGCGAGGTGCTCAACGATAAAATTCAAGCCATACCGATGGTGCTGCGCACGGAGACCTTGATCTCGCTAGACGAGACCTTTGAGCGGCAAATCATCCTCGATCACGAAGAATGAGTCTTTTCAATCCCAGATTTGGGCTATTGCTAGGATGCATCCTGGTCTTCCTTGGATGCAAAAACAAGCACGCCGACATCCTCCTCACCAATGGCATCATCCACACCATGGATGAGAAAGGTAGCATCGTACAAGCCTGCGCGATCAAGGATGGTAAAATTGTAGCAACAGGCCGCACAGATGAGCTCATGTTTGCCTACCAAAGCGATTCCATCTTGGACTTGCGTGGTGGTCAGGTATTTCCCGGCCTCATCGATGCCCATTGTCATTTCTATGGATACGCCATCAACCAAGAAACCGCCAACATGCTCGGCACCACTTCTTGGGAAGAATGTGTAGGCCTTGTGAGCGAGTTTTCAAAAAACATCAAAGGTGAATGGGTCCTTGGCCGAGGCTGGGACCAAACCCATTGGCCCAAACAGCAATTTCCCGACCTCAAATTGCTCGACGAGAAATTTCCCGACCGCCCAGTATTTCTCAGGCGGGTAGGCGGGCACACCGCCATCGCCAATTCCAAAGCGCTTGAATTGGCAGGCATCACGCCCAAAACCAAGGTCGCCGGTGGCCAGATTTTCAAGAAAAACGGTCGTCTCACAGGACTCCTCTTGGACAATGCCATGGATCTCGTCGACAACGTGATCCCCAAAACTACGGATGCCGAAATCACGCGATTGCTGCTACAGGCAGAGAAAAAGATGTTTGCAGTGGGGCTCACGACCCTTGACGAAGCCGGTTTGGACCTGCATATCATCAACCTGATCGACTCCTTGCAGCGCATCGGGCAGTTGCAGATCAGGGTTTATGCCATGGCCAACCCCACGCAAGAAAATTTTGACCGCTTCCTCAAAAGTGGCCCCTATCAGACCGATCGTCTCACCGTGCGCTGCTTCAAAACCTATTGCGACGGTGACCTGGGTTCACGCGGCGCCTGTTTGCTGCGCCCCTACAAAGACGATCCCGGCAACTATGGCATCATTCGCACGCCTGCAGACAGCTTGCGCGCATGGGCTGCAAAGATATATGCCGCCAAGTTTCAAATGGCCACCCACTGCATCGGCGACTCGGCAAACCGCTTGATGTTGCGCATCTACAGCGAAGTGCTAAAAGGTCCCAATGACGCGCGTTGGCGCATTGAGCATGCACAAGTCGTAGACACCAACGACTTTGTGAAGTTCAAGGAATACAATATCTGGCCCTCGGTCATGCCCGTGCAGGCCCTCTCCGACTACCTGTGGTCCAAGGACCGCGTAGGCAAAGAGCGCATGGTGGGATCCTATGCCTACAATACCCTCTTCCGCCAAAACCAAAAAATTGCATTTGGCAGTGACTTTCCCGTGGAGGACATCAACCCCATTCTAGGCTACTACGCTGCGGTCGCACGGTTGGACTTGCAAGACAAGCCATTTGGTGGCTTTTACAAGCAAGAAGCCGTCGGGCGAGACACAGCATTGCGAGCGATGACGATATGGGCGGCCCAATCCAATTTTGAGGAGAACGTCAAAGGCAGCATCGAAGTCGGCAAGTTTGCCGATCTCGTTGTTTTCAACCATGATCTTGCGACCATGGATGAAAAACAAATACCCTACGTGCGCATCAAGTACACGATGATCAATGGTAAAATTGTGTTTTCTGGGTCAAACTGATTACTTTTGAGAAATGGGAGGCGGAATCTAACGAGCCTGCAACCCACCTAAAAGGTCTACGTAAACCCTGCACTGAAGCCAAATTCCAGCATGTTAAGTCTGAGACAGCAACTGAAATTAAAGCAACTGATCTCGCCTCAGCAGATTCAGTTCATCAAACTGTTGCAAATCCCCACCGCAAACCTTGAGATGCGCGTCAAGGAGGAACTTGAGATCAACCCTGCATTGGAGGAAGGCAAGCAGGAAACAGAAAGCGAAAAGGAAGCCGCAGAGGAATACCAAAGTGACACTGCCCGCAGTGAGCACAACAACCACGAGGCAGGTGACGAGCGCGAATTCAACCTCGACGACTACATGCAGCAAGACTCCTACAATTACAAGGAGAAATTGCCCAGCAACAACGACGATGACGATGAATATGAGGCGCCAATCGTGCAGCTGCAAAGCTTTGGCGACAACCTCAATGAGCAGATGGGCCTGCTCGTCTTGACCGAGCGTGAACGCATCATCGCCGACCACCTCGTGGGCAGCATCGATGAGGATGGATACCTGCGACGCCCTGTGCCAGCGATCGTTAACGACATGAACTTCAGGTACAACTTCAAGGCCTCGCCTGAAGAGGTTGAAAGCGTCTTGCATCAAATACAATCCTTTGACCCACCGGGCGTGGGTGCAAGGGACCTGCGCGAATGCCTCCTTATCCAATTGCGCCGCAAGGAGCAGTCCAAGGATGTACAGCTCGCCATCAAGGTCGTCTCCGACTACTTTGAAGAGTTTTCCAAAAAACACTTCAAGCGTCTGCAGAGCATTTTGGGCATCGACGAAAACCGGATGAAGGACGTCTATTCCCAGATCACCCACCTCAACCCCAAGCCCGGCGGTTCGCAGACGAATGTCAAGCACGAATACATCATTCCCGATTTCATCTTGACCGTAGAAAATGGCGAAATCGACGTCAAGCTCAATGGCCGCAATGCCCCTGAGCTCAAAGTGAGCCACAACTACATCAAGATGTATGCTGAGTACAAAGCCCAGCAAAAGCAACGCAAAAGCGAAAGCGTCAAGGAGACGCTTGATTTTGTGAAGCAAAAAATCGAGTCGGCACAGTGGTTCATCGACGCCATCAAGCAGCGGCAGTTTACGCTGCTCAATACGATGCTCGCCATCACGGCGCGCCAAAAAGACTTCTTTGTATCGGGCGGCGACGAGCGCAAGCTCAAGCCCATGATCCTCAAGGACATCGCCGAGAAGGTGGAGATGGACATCTCCACCATCAGCCGCGTCGCCAACAGCAAGTTTGTACAGACCGATTGGCAGATTTATCCGCTGAAATACTTCTTCACCGAGGGCATCACCACCGACAGCGGCGAGGAAGTCTCCAACCGTGAGGTCAAGCGCATTCTGGAAGACCTGATTGAAGGCGAAAGCAAAAAGAAGCCGCTATCAGACGACAGGCTTTCCGAAATTTTGCAAGAAAAGGGCTACAACATCGCCCGCCGCACGGTCGCCAAGTACCGTGAGCAACTCAATCTTCCCGTCGCGCGTCTGCGCAAAGAGGTCTGATGACCGATTTGCCACCCGCTTCTCCCCTGATTTGGCTATCACGTAGCCTCTCTGTCTTGTTTCACCCGATTTGGCTGCCGCTAGCCTTTGCCGCTTGGCAAGGTTGGGGTGATGCTGCCTTGCCCAAGCTGCTCATCCTCACATTTCTATTGATCGTTGCATTTCCCGGCGGTGTCGCGGCGCTCTGGATGTGGATGCGCAAGGAGCAAGATTGGTATGTGATGGCGCAATCCAATCGGCTGATACCGATGGTCGCAACGCTCATCGGTCTAGCCATTTTCGCCCTCGCCAACTGGGCCTTTTTGCCCGAGCGATTATTTCAGGGCAAATTGATGGCCCTTCTGACCCTGCTCGTGCTCATCAGCATCGTCGTCAATCGGTATTGGAAAATCTCAGTGCACATGCTCAGTTGGGGCGCCGTGGTCGCGATTATGCTCCCGCCGGCCTGCGCGGGCGGCAGTTGGCTGCCATTCATTGCAGGATTGCTGATCTCAGGCATTGTCGCCTGGGCACGCATCCATGTCGGCTCGCATGACCGTGCACAGGTGATTGTCGGTTGGCTGGCAGGGATCGCGACGGCGGGGTTTGTGGTTTGGGCTTTTCCGTGAAAAAGCGTTGTTTCCTTTCAAATCGATGGGCTATCTGAGGCAAAACGCCGGCGAAAATTGCATTGTTTGACCGTTGCTTTTTCCTTTTCCCCCAATTCCTGCTTAATTTTCCGTCGCCCCGGGAGTCATGGGCTACACATTATATATATGTCAGAAATTCTGCAATACGAGGTCCAAGACAAGGTAGCGACGATCACCCTCAATCGGCCTGAGCGCTACAATGCGTTTGACAATCCGATGAGTTTTGAATTCATCGACGCGCTCAAGGAGGCTCGCAAAGATCCTGGCGTGCGGGCCGTGGTGCTCACGGGCGCAGGCAAGGCATTTTGCTCTGGGCAAGACTTGCAGGCGGTCGCCGGAACCAAACGCAGCCTCGGCGAATCGGTCGACAAGCGCTACAATCCCATGATCCGCCTCATCACCCAAACCGAAAAGCCCTTCATCTGCCGCATGAACGGCGTCGCTGCCGGCGCTGGCGCAAGCATGGCCCTCGCCTGTGACTACGTCGTCGCCGTGGACACTGCCAGCATGGTCTTCGCCTTCGCCAATATCGGCTTGGTGCTCGATAGCGGCTCCTCTTTCTTCCTGCCCCGCCTCGTCGGCCGCCAAAAAGCCTTTGAAATCGCCACACTCGGCGAGAAGATTCCGATTGCAGAGGCCCTGCGCCTCGGTCTCGTGAACCAAGTCGTGGCCGCAGATCAGCTCGACACGACCGTGCAATCGATCGCGCAACGCTACGCAAACGCTCCCACCAAGGCCATCGGCCTCATCAAACGCATGCTCAACCGCAGCTTTGAATCCACCTTGGAGGAAATGCTGGAGCAAGAGAAATTTGGACAGGAAACTGCTGGCCGAACGCTGGACTATCAAGAAGGCGTAAATTCCTTTGTCGAAAAACGCAAGCCCAATTATCAAGGACGCTGATATAGACTGGACCCTCGTGCCGCAGACGCGGGTGTCGCTGTGGCGCGCGCAGGGGCAAGATGCGCCAGCCATCTACCTCAAACACGAGGAAGAAGGCCGATTTGCGATCACCGCCGGCAAGTTGCGAAAATTTGCCTCCATCCTTCCGCATTTGCGCAAGGTCGGAGCCCAAGTCGCAACCGTGATCGGCAGCGCCAACAGCAACAATGTCGTGGCTACTTGCCAGCTTTTGTTGCAAAATGGCATTCAACCTGTCCCCATCCTGAAGCGAAGCGCAACGCCCGGCACCAACCAATTCCTACTGAGCCTGCTCGTCGATGAAAGCGAATGGATACAGATTGGTTCAGTAGGAATTGGTTGGTGCCGGGCGTTGCGCGTCGCGTCAGGATGGGGGCAGGTTGGATGGCATTTTTCAACAACAACGAAACTGGTAGAATCCTTTTAGCCCCCCTCAGTATCCAGCCCG
>JANPHP010000007.1:0-3509 GCA_031424495.1 Bacteroidota bacterium
CCCCCCCCATGGGTGCGGGAGCCGTAAGCTGATCCGACACGAGCCTATGGCGAGAATTGAAATGGGAAAATAGTACAGATTAACATGCAAAATTAGCTTCTCTCGCCAGAGGCTCGCGTCGGATAGCCCTGCGGCCAGAGGCCGCGGGCCGCAAATTGCTTTCATACGATTGCCCTACCACCCACCATTTCTGCATCTCATGAATCCGTTGCTGGACCTTATATTTGTGGCATGAATCCAACTGCATCTCCCACAGCCAAGGTCGCCTCGGTCAATCGCAGCGCCACACATTCGCTTCAAAAACCAGCCGAACCCTCGATCACCTTGCTTGCGGGCCTCGGTGTGGCGGGCGATGCCCACCTCGGCACCACCGTGCAACACCTCTCGCGCATCAAAAAAGATGCCTCGCAACCCAATCTGCGCCAAGTACACCTCATTCATGCCGAGCTCCACGACGAAGTAGGCGCCAAGGGCATGCCCGTCTTGCCCGGACAAATGGGCGAAAACATCACAACCCGTGGCCTCGACCTGTTGGGCCTACCCAAAGGAACGCGTCTGCAGCTCGGCGCCGAAGCCGTCGTTGAGATCACAGGTTTGCGCAATCCTTGCCACCAACTCAACAATATCCAACCCGGACTTTTGGAGGCAGTGCTCGACCGCGACGCAGAGGGCAATCTCGTGCGCAAGGCAGGCATCATGGGCATCGTGCTCGTGGGCGGGGTCGTCCATGCGGGCGATCCGATTGCAGTACATTTGCCCGAGGGCGAACATGAAGCACTGCTTCCCGTCTGAATTCGCCTGAGGTCCATCACAGGATTCAATCACCTTTTAAAAAGCACGATGAAAAAATTGCTCGGATTCTTCGTTCTCGTCTTACTAGCAATGCCACAAATAGCAACTGCGCAAGGCATCGCAGGCGACTGGAAAGGCATGCTCAATGTGCAGACCATGGAGCTGCGGGTCGGTTTGTCGATCACAGCATCCGACTCTGGATACAAGGGTAAAATGGATATTCTCGACCAAGGCATGAAAGGGTTTCCTGTTTCTCAGCTGAGTTATGTCGACTCGGTGCTCAGCTTCTCACTCAATGGCGCTTTGTATGAAGGGCGGATGCAGGCGAATGGCAAAATCGATGGAAACCTCGTGCAGCAGGGTGTAAAAATGGAAATGGATCTCGAACCCGGAGCATGGGTTGTGAACCGGCCGCAACAACCCAAGGCACCATTTCCCTACAAAAGTGAAGATGTCACCTACCCCAATGCCGCCGCGCCAGGCGTGACCTTGGCGGCGACGCTCACGATTCCCGATCAGACCACGCCCTATCCAGCAGTGATTTTGATCTCAGGTTCGGGGGCAAATGACCGCAACGAAGACATCATGATGCACCAGCCATTTGCGGTGATCGCCGACTACTTGAGTCGGCATGGCGTGGCGGTCTTGCGGTTTGACGACCGCGGCTTCAAGGGTTCGACGGGCAATCATGCCATGGCAACATCGGCAGATTTTGCCACAGATGCCTTGGCAGGATTGGTTTATTTGAAGGGGCGCAACGATCTTAAAATCAGCAAGATCGGTATGCTTGGCCACAGTGAAGGTGGAGTGATCGCGCCCATGGCCGCGATACAATCTGCTGACGTCGCTTTCATCGTGATGCTCGCGGGCACGGGCGTGCGCGGTGACAAGTTGCTCGCCGAGCAAACCGAGCTCGTTCTACGCTCCAATGGAACGGCCGAGGAGGAAATCAAAAAGGGCCGTGCAAGGAGTGAAAAGCTGTATGAGATCATCGTCAAATCAAAATCAAGCAAACAAGCGCGCAAAAAACTGGAACGAAGCATGAGCCATCCGGTGGGAAAAGGTGACAGTGCGATGAGCGATGCCGAAATGAAAGCGATCATTTCCCAAATCAACAATGTCTGGTTTCGGTACTTTTTGAAGCACGATCCCGCGCCTGTATTGGAGCAAGTACATTGCCCAGTTTTGGCGATCAACGGGGACAAAGACATACAAGTGCCTGCCACGCAAAACTTGCCAGCGATCGAGGCTGCCGTGAAAAAGGCAGGCAATCCTGATGTTACGATTCGCACCTTTCCCGGATTGAACCATCTTTTCCAGCATTGCGATGCTTGCAACGTATCTGAATATGGCAGACTTGAGGAAACGATAGCGCCCGAGGTATTGGAGGCAGTCGGCACTTGGATTTTGGCAAAGGGAAAGTAGTCCTTGCAGCGAGCAGTTTGGATTGTAATACACAGTTCTGGATGATCATTGTGGCCATCCCTTCAAAAATCGGAGTTAAGTTGGCAAAATATAGGATTTGATCTCGTAGGTACGCGATGCATCGCGCGCCTACGAGATCAAATCCCTTCATTCCTCCCCAAAAACGCAAATGGCTTACGATCCCCGGTATAGTCTAGGACGTTGCATAAAAGGAAGTGATCGCAGCCACAGGGTTCCAGCAGCTGCGATCAATTTTAGTGGTCGATCTCAGTGGTGATGCATCGGTGCGTCAGCGCTTGGTTTGGGCGCGTCGGCAGGAGCGACCTTTGTGTCGATCGGGTCGGAGTTGCTCCCAGCTGGACGCACTTGCCCTCTGATGTCGCCATAGTAAGTCTCGCCTGTCGTGTGCAAATTGAAATACAAATCGCCTTCGCGTGCCAAGTATTCCAATCCGCCAATGGTGGTGAATTTGTCTTTGAGACCGGGCGCGATGGGGCAGCCGGCGGTGAAGGCTCCGACAATTCCTTCGCCCGAAGCGATCTCAGCCTCGATGTCTTTGTTGGTGACCTCAAGCGCAAGCACGCCATCGTCATTGAAATTTTTCTGGATGTCGGTCGTCAACGAAAAATCGACGATGATCGGGCCGAGCATGCTCGGGCGACCGCAGTGGATGTGAAACATGTTCACGTCTGCGATGTTCACATCCGCCACTTCCACCTCGATGATGGCTTTGCTCAGGTCTTTGGTGAAGCTGATCTTGCCATGGCCGCGGTCCTTGCGGTCGGCGCGCAGGCGCGAGGGTGTCGTCGATTTGAATTGGCTGGGAGTCGATTTGGGCGTGTCTTTTTCTTCGCCGCCCTCTTGGTGTGGACTCAGGTAGGCTTCATAGACCGAGCCGATTTCCTTCCCGATGTCGGCGGCATTTTGGCCAGCCGAATGAGTTGTGACGGTGCTGCCACCGTTAATAGGGACTTCAGGTGTGCTGCTCGCACTGTCTGCTGCCGTCGGTTTCGCGCAACTTGCTAGCATAAGCGCAGCTGCAATTCCGGTGATGATGATGGGAGAAAACTTTCTCATAATTGATTTTTTACGTGGTGAAAATTGTAGGGGCAAAATTAGAAGGCGGCATTTCAGCATCCAATTTCACAACGATTACAAAATCTTAGCAGTGCTTGAATACCTTGGTAATCAATGGTCTATCTATCATTCCCCTGCATTTTATGGTCATTTCACACGAGAAGAATGCGCTACCGTAGAAAGCAAGTCTCACCACATCGAGGAGCGGAACGTGG
>JANPHP010000008.1:0-41455 GCA_031424495.1 Bacteroidota bacterium
CGGCACTTGCGAGCACGATGGTGGACGTGGCGCGTTACCAAAACATCGATCTTTTTCATGTGCACTACGCGATTCCGCATGCGAGTGCAGCAGTCATGGCCCGCAACATCCTGGCAGACATGGGCAGGTATGTGCCCGTGATCACGACGCTGCATGGCACCGACATCACCTTGGTGGGCAAGGAAAAAAGTTTTGAGCCAGTGGTCACTTGGTCTATCAACCAAAGTGATGGCGTCACAGCGGTTTCGGACTTTTTGCGCCAAGCCACGATCGATGCATTCCCCATCCGCAGGGAGATCGAGGTTGTGCCCAACTTTGTAGATTTGGAGCGTTTCAAGCGTCAAGACAAAGAGCATTTTCGCAAAATCATCGCCACGAACAATGAAAAACTGATCATCCACACCTCCAACTTCCGCAAGGTGAAACGTGTGGAAGATGTGATTAAGACCTTTGAAATCATCCGCAAAAAAGTGCCCTCCAAACTGCTCATGGTCGGCGACGGTCCCGAGCGCACCAATGCCGAGGCGCTTTGCCGCGAACTTCATTTGTGCGACGACATCGTCTTTTTGGGCAACCAAAATCCTGTCGAGGAGCTGTATTCCATCGGGGATTTGTTTTTGATGCCCTCAGCGACAGAGAGTTTCGGCTTGTCGGCCTTGGAGGCCATGGCATGTGGTATTCCATGTATCACCTCCAACGCAGGTGGTCTTCCCGAGGTCAATTTGGAGGGCATCACCGGCTACGTTGCGAATGTGGGCGACGTTCAGACGATGGCCGAGCGCGCCATTTACATCTTGGAAGACCAAAACCGCTGGAATGAATTTTCTGCCAGGGCACTTGCACAAGCATTGGAATATGACATCGAAAAAGTCGTTCCTTTGTATGAGCGTTATTATGAGCAGGTCTTGGCCCGCCATGCGCAACCAGCTGTTTAATTCCGACAGGTCATGATCCTGCTGAAATTCATACTCATCCTTTTTGGAATTTATGTAGGCTTCTACGTGATCTGGAAGCTGTTTGGGAGATTCATTTCCCAGAGCCTCGTCAAGTTTGTCTTGAAACGTGCCCAGAAAAGCATGAACGATCAGTCAAGGCAGTATCAGCGGTACGCTCAAGATCACAGCCCATTTGAAGAAAATGTCTACATCGAAGACGATATCAAGGTCTCCATCAGGCGTGGTGCCGCGCAAGAAAGGCATGAGAAGCCCAAAGTATCCCAGCTTCCTGTAGAAGAAGTTGATTTTGAGGATGTTGAATAAGTCCTAGAATTCGATCTCGAGATCAGGCTTAGCTGCTTGCAACTCCTGCAATGCCCTTTGGGGAATGCGCGATCCTTCCAAAACCAAGGATTTCAATTTAGGCAATGCTGCGATTCCATCCAGGTTTTCGAGCGGCGAATGTTTGATTTCCAGATGCTTGAGATTGGGGAAGTGCTCCATTGAAGGTGGCTGCCTCATTGGTGAATGATGGATTTGCAAAATTTCCAATCCTGGAAATTCTTGCTCGGTCACCAACGCGGTGATCAGCTGCGCACCCGTGATGCGCAAGCGCTGCAAAGTTGCATTTGCAGGCATCAACAACCTGCCATGCATACGTTTCGCCTGAATGTGAAGACCATCGAGTAGTTCAAAGTCGCTCAAAACGCCCAGCCCAGCCATGCTCCCCGGCGAAATCGTGAGCGCGCGCAAGGATTTTAATGCAGCGAGCCCCGAGAAATCTTGAATGAAACATTGGGCGAGGTGCAACTCCAATAGGCTAGGAGGGAGGCCATCGAGTCGGTGAATGGAGCGATTGCCATTGAGCACGAGCGTCATAAGGCGCGGCAAATGCGCGAGTGGCGCAATTTGGGAAAGCAGGTTGAAACCAATTTGCAGATTCTCAAGCTTCGTCAGCGCCTCAATGCCATCGAGCGTTTCGATTTCATTGTGCGACAGGTCCAGAAACTCCAAGTTGTGCAATTCACAAATCGCACCCAAGGCTTGCAGCGCATTGTTGTTCAGGTCGAGCACCCGCAACAGCGGCGCCTGCCGCAAGCCGTCGACGTCAATCAAGTCTTGCTGCGCGATTGACAGCGCGCTCAAATCAGGAAACAACTCCAAGCCAGCGATCACAACAAACCTTGCTGGATGCAGATCCGAAACGAGGCTGTAGTCGAGACAGAGGTCGTCGACGCCTATTGCGGATTCGTTGGCGAGTTGGGACTGGAGGAAGGGGAGCATTTTCACCAATCAAGGGCCTCTTGCAGATTTTCAAAGATATGTCGCCATTGCGTATATTCTCGGTATTGCACTTTGATGGCGGACCAAACAGAGGGATGAGCTTCAGATTGTAATTCCTGTTTGCATGATTGAATCAGACCAAGACGAATTTCCTCCAGGGATCGATTCCAGTTGAAATCTAGTTCATGGATATGGGATTTGAGCTCGTCGATGGAATTTAGGGAAAGATGGAAGAGCAGCAGCCGCAGCATCGTAAGCAGATGGCGGGCAGTTTTTTCTCTTGCCGCCAATAAAGGATCTCTTCGATTCAAAGGAAGTGTATCAAGGGTAAATTCCGTTTTGTGAAAAGCGGCCGTTCCCACATCATGCAGAATCTCGAACTCAAATGTTGAAAGGTTGAGCATCATGAATTCGCTCGGATCGTCTTGCCTTGGATGCACAAAAACGCCATCGTTTGAAATGGGTTCTCGATTTTGTTGAAGGCGATGGATATTCCCGGAACCATCGAAAATTGCAAATTTGGCCAACTTGTGTCCTGTATTGCATTGTTTGCAACTCAACAAATAGTGGTGCCAATCAAATGTGAAGGCTGGGAAAAAGGACTTCGGGTAGATATGTTCAATATCGGCTGGTTCGCCATGTTCGCAGTATTGGCAAATATGCTGATTCGCCGAAACGGACTTTAACCATTGACGAACGCCAGCAAAAACCGCCTCGCCTTCCACTGTACTTGCCTTAGTCTTCCACAGATCTCTTGCAATCAGGACTTGAGTGGAGTGATCGATATTTGCCAATTTCATCGAAAGCGCTTCCAGACCGTCTAGTACCGCTTTTGGTGGCGCGTCAGAGGTCAAATGTATCATCAGTAGCCAAGATCATTTCAAGGTTTTGCTTTTCGGATCGCTCCTCATCCGTGATCACACCCAATGCAGATCGCATCTTGAGTTTTCCCAAGCGGCTCCTTTTCTCATCAATTTTTTTGTTCCTCACAGGTTCACTTCCAAACAATTCGGTACCGTAGGCATCAAGAACGTTGCCGAACAATAAGCGATCTCTATCGACATCCGTTACCTGCTGCGCAACTTCCCCGCTTCCAAGCTTCGGCAACTTCCAGATCGTTCCTCGCTCAGCAGCCCGACATATCAGTGGACTATGCGTGGTTACGATAAATTGCACCTTGGGGAACATTTTCATCAAATGCGCTCCGATTTCCGTCTGCCACGAAGGATGCAAATGCGCGTCGACCTCGTCGATGAGGATAATTGCAGGAAGGTTGATCGAGCCGGTCGGTTTGTCAAGTGCATTCAAAAACCGACTAGGGGTGTAAAAATCGACCATGCTTATGAGAATATCGAGGGTCAATCCCAGAATCGACCTGATGCCTTCGCTCATATCAGATGCAGGAGCTTGGAAGCCGGTGGGATCGGAAACCATAGGCCCATCGACCGTAATTTCCCGCAACATGGTGAATTGCTCCGGTAGAATATTTGAACTATTGACGATCGTGAAAATCGTCTCCATCAAAGCTTGGCTGCGTTTGGCTTTTTCAAGATCATTGGCCTGAATCTCGATGATGCGATCCTTGAACCATTGGCTAACATGGGCCAACCCTTGCAAAGGAGAAAAAAGCGTACGGAAATTTAGAATTCGACCTTGTGCAAAAAACTCCTCCTTCCCACCTCGAAAGTCGCGATAGGTTCCATATCCCAAGGCAAGCATGTCATCAATCGCATCTTGGCTTTGCTTATCCAATATCACAGTCTGCTCAGTTGCATCATGATTCGTCCCAAAATGAGCATCAAGTCTCACAAAATCCATCACGTGCTTAATTGCTGGATTTTTGCTTTCCTTCTCGTGACTTTTTTTGGGGACGGTGATTTCGATCTTTCCATGATTTTGGCCATTGCGAATGAGCCGAGGCAAGCCCAACAGAAATGGCTTCATTCTTTCCACCAGGAGTGCATAAGCAATACAGTAAAGGATTGAGGTTTTCCCGCTTCCATTCTCCCCAATCAAAACATGCCATCCCGGTTCATTTCCCAGCTCAAATTCAATTTTGAAATGTTCGATCCCGTATACGTTCTTGATATCAACTTCCCAGAGATACATAGGCCAAATGCTGCATTTCCCCAAAAATACAAATTTCTCCTCAACCCGCGCCAATGCACGATCGATCATCCCCTTCTCTCCAATCAAAAAAATCCGCAACTTCGCACCACAATGCAGCAGCACTCCCATCCTGAAAACTCCACGGCGCAGGCGCCTTCCTCCACGATGCTTGAGGCCCGTGGCATCGAGAAGCATTTTGGGCAGTTGCAGGTTTTGCAAGGCGTCGACCTCACCGTCGGTCGGGGCGAGATCGTCGCACTCGTCGGCGCATCTGGAGCTGGCAAAAGCACTTTGCTCCAAATCCTCGGCACGCTTGACGAACCCGACAAGGGCTTCCTCTGGTTTGACGGCGAGGCTATCCACCTCATGAATGAAAGCAAACGCGCGACCTTTCGGAATGAAAAACTCGGCTTTGTCTTCCAATTTCATCACTTGCTTCCTGAATTCAACGCCGTCGAAAACATCGCGCTGCCTTCATTGATCGCGGGCATGGAGCGCCCTGCAGCCCACAAGCGTGCCGCAGAGTTGCTCGACTACATGGGCCTGAGCGACCGTGCTACGCACCGCCCGGCTCAGCTATCAGGTGGCGAGCAGCAGCGGATCGCTGTCGCTCGCGCCCTCATGAACAAGCCCCAACTTATTCTAGCAGATGAGCCGACCGGCAATCTCGACTCCGCCAACAGCGAGCGCATGTATGCCCTTTTTGTGCAGCTCGCAGCCGATTTCCAAGTCGGTTTTTTGGTTACAACGCACAATGAGCGCCTCGCAAGCGCAGCGCATCGCTGCCTCGTCATGAAAGATGGCCTGATTCTCTGATCCTTCATCCCCAATCAAGGCCAACTCTCAAACGCACGAAACGAAAATCCGCAGCGACTGCAAGTTGAAAAATCGGCCTTGCAGGCGTAGATTCGACCTCGATGGAGTCACCGCTTGAGATCTTGCAGCAATATTGGGGTTATGCCGAGTTTCGTCCGATGCAGGCTGATATTGTACAGGCTGTGCTTGATGGACGTGACACATTGGCGCTGTTGCCCACTGGAGGAGGCAAATCGATCTGTTTTCAAGTGCCGGGCCTGGCTCTTCCTGGACTCACCATCGTCGTGTCGCCGCTGATTGCGCTCATGCGCGACCAAGTCGAGCAGTTGCAGCGACGCGACATTGCTGCCACCTATATCAATAGCTCACTCAACAGTGTTGAGATCGATCGCAAGCTCCAAAAGGCGATGGACGGCGATTACAAATTCCTGTACCTCGCGCCTGAGCGTTTGCAGACCGATATTTTCTTGGCCCGGCTGCCCAAAATGAATGTGTCACTAATCGCTGTCGATGAGGCACACTGCATCAGCCAATGGGGTTATGATTTTAGGCCGTCTTATTTGGAAATCAATGCGTTGAGGGAATTGCTGCCCAGCGTGCCCGTGATCGCCCTCACCGCAACCGCCCCGCCCACCGTGCGCGACGATATCGCACTTAAGTTGGCGCTGCGTGACCCGGCAATTTTCACCCAAAGCTTCAGGCGGGCCAATCTCAACTACATCGTCGAGCCCAGCGAGCGCGTAGCCGAGCGCATCCTCGAGACCGTGTTGCGCACGCCCGGCACGGGCATCGTGTATGCCCGCACACGCAAGCGTGTAAAGGCCATCGCCGAATACCTTCAAAAAAATGGTGTCGCCGCAGCCGCCTACCATGGCGGCATGAAAAACACTGAACGCAACGCCGTCCAAGAAGACTGGATCCAAGACCGCGTGCGCGTGATGGCGGCGACCAATGCCTTCGGCATGGGCATCGACAAGCCCGATGTGCGGTTTGTCATCCACTACAACCTCCCAGCCGATCCCGAGAGCTATTACCAGGAGGCCGGACGCGGCGGCCGTGACGGCAAGGAATCATTGGCCCTTGCATTCGCCAACCCCCAAGACCAACTGGAACTCAAGGAGTTTGTCGAGGAAAAATACCCCACTTGGGACGCGCTCAACCATTATTTCGAGGTGCTGTGCAACCACTATGATGTGAAGGTGGATGCGCCTCCCGCCAGTTCTGTGCCGTTGGACTTGGCGGCAATTGCGGGTAAGCAGCATGTGAATCCGATCCGATTTTACAACGCACTGCAAATCCTGGATCAGGCAGGCATCGTACAGCTGCATGAGCAGCCCGACGACTATGGTTACCTGCAGGTGCTTGTGAGGCCCGACGAAGTGTTGCTGTACAAGCAGCGCTACGCCGATCGCGCATTTCTCATCGATCATATTTTGAGGACTTTGGGAGGCGGCGTCTTTCAGGAATCTTTGCGTTTCGTTCCGATCGTGTGGGCTCGGCAACTCGGCATCGAGCAAGAAAAAATCGTAGCCATGTTGGATCAATTTGCGGCCCGCAACATCATCACCTACCATACGCCTACCACCAAACCCACACTGCGCATCCTTACACATCGCCGGCGGTTGATCAAGGAAGAGGTGGAATGGGATCGCCTTCAGTTTCTCAAGCAGCGCTCGCAAGAGCGACTTGCGGCGGTGTTGCAATACATCGAGTATCCGGGCAAGATGTGCCGCAGCCGCATGTTGGAGGCCTACTTTGGTGAAACAGGCGGTGCCGAATGTGGCAAATGCGATTATTGCCGCAGCAAGGCTACACCGCATGGCGCCACGCAAATTCGCAATCTCAGTACGGCGATTCTCGCCTACATGGGTGACTTAGAGGTCGAAACACGGCAACTCATCGAGCACGTAACAGAAGGAACGCGTGAGCAACGCATCGAAATGGTGCGTGAAATGCTTGACAAAGGCATTCTGCGCCGTACCGTGGGCCTGAAAGTAGCGCGTACAAAGGCATGATTCGTTTCTTTGATGGAATCTTAGTTGATTTACAGCCCGCATGGCGCCTCGCGTAATCATATCCGTCACCAACGACCTCGGCATGGACCAGCGCGTTCATCGTGTGGCCTTGGCACTCACTGACATGGGTTTTGAAGTTTGCCTCGTCGGCAGGCTGCGCCCGCGGTCATTGCCGCTGCCGCCGCGCAGATATGCCACCAAACGAATTCGATTTTTTTTTGAGTCAGGCAAGTTTTTTTACCTCGCCTACGCGGTACGCATGTTTTGGTGGCTCATGTTTCAGCGGGTCGATGTCTTGCTCTCCAACGACATGGATACCCTGCTCCCCAACTTCTTGGTGGCCAAATTGCGCCGCAAAAAGGTGGTTTACGACTCCCATGAATATTGGACAGAAGTACCTGAACTTGAGGGAAGGCGCTTCACGCGTGGGATCTGGTTGTGGCTCGAGCGCCGGTTGTTTCCAAGGGTGGATGCAGCCTATACGGTGAATGAAAGCATTGCAAAAATCTATGCGGAGCTTTATCGTCGCCCAGTTTCTGTCGTGCGCAACCTGCCATTTCGATTGGATGTGCCGACGCAAGTCGGTGCCAAGGAACGGACGATCATTTACCAAGGTGCCTTGAACGTAGGACGTGGCATCGAGTTGATGATCGAGGCGATGCGATTCTTGCCGAATTATCGGCTGCTCATCGCTGGATTTGGAGACTTGGAGGATCCTTTGCGGCGACTCGCTGCGGCGAGGCCATTTCATGCGCAGATCACATTTACTGGTTACTTGCCCTTGGACGAGATGAAAAAGTATACGCAGTCTGCTATCCTTGGCCTTTCTTTAGAGGCAGACCGTGGCAAGAGCTATCATTTTGCACTGCCCAATAAGCTTTTTGACTATATCCAGTCCGGCATTCCTGTATTGGTAAGTGACTTGCCTGAGATGGCAGCAATTGTGAACACATATAAGGTCGGAGCAATATTGTCTGAGGCTGAACGAAACCCCGAGAACCTCGCCGCTAGGATCAGGGAAATATGTGAAAATGTGGATAAGTATTCCGACTTGGCTTTGAATTGCCAGAATGCGGCAAAGGAACTTTGCTGGGAAAATGAACAAAAGCGACTTGAAAATGTCTTCAAGCCCTATTTGCGCTAGCCTTATTCAAAATTCATTTTGTGATCGATGACTTTGCCTTCCCTGCACTCTAGCGTGCGTGCAGGATAGCGCCTGATGAGGTCGTGCTCGTGCGTAGCCATGATCACGGAAGTGCCAGCGAGATTGATCCTGAACAGGATCTCCATAATCATGTCGGTAGCCTCAGGATCGAGATTGCCAGTAGGCTCATCGGCGAGGAGCAAAATTGGGTCGTTGATGAGTGCGCGGGCAATGGAAACGCGCTGCTGCTCACCACCAGAGAGCTGATGCGGACGAGAATTGAGCTTGTCGCTGAGCCCGACCTTGGCCAGCAACTCATTGATTTTGTTGTTGATCTTGTTTTTATCACTCCAACCGGTGGCGCGCATCGCAAAACGAATGTTTTCATAGATGCTGCGGTCGGGGAGAAGCTGGAAATCCTGGAAGACAATGCCGATTTTGCGCCTCAGAAAGGGTATTTCCTTGTTTTTGATTTTGGTAATCTCGTAGTCCCCGACCATGAGGGTGCCGATTGCAGGGAGCAAATCGGCATAGATCATCTTGAGCAAGGAGCTTTTCCCAGCGCCTGTGCGCCCGATCATGTACACAAATTCCCCCTTGAGGATGTTGAAATTCACGTTTTGGAGGATGCTGCGGTCTTGATAGCCCGTCGCAACGTCCCTAAATTCCAATATTTTCTCGCTGTAGCTGTCGTTCATATCTCGAAAATGGTGATTCTGCCGATGGGCATCGCTGCGATGAATGCCTGCAGCTCGGTTGTCTTTTGAGGATTCCCCAGGAGTCGATATAGGCCCTCAAGGTCATGAGCGGCACAATTGCCCACGAGCTCAAAGCGTGCGTTGCGCACCTCGAGCCTCGGCTGCATCGCATTCTCAGCTCCAAAACGCAGCACATACCTTCTGTGAGGATGAGGATCAAGCGACGTCATAGTGGCTGGCAAATGCAATCGAATTTCTAGGTGGCGGTGTAAGGAGCTGCTCAAAAGAGTTCAAATTTAAACGAGATTAATTTCAGAATTCGAAAATAAATTCTAATTTTACCCCCTGAATTAAAAACCACTGTTATCCCTTTTCCTTTAAAGGACCAATTGGAATTTATCATGAGGAAATTTTATTTATTCGCAGCAATGGCTGCCCTTCTAATGGCAGGATTTTCGTCCTGCAAGGTTTTCAAGGGCGCCACTGTCAACTGCACACCCGATCCGATCGAAGTTCACGCTGACTCGATCCGCTTTCAACTGAAAGCTTCTGTTCCACCAAAATCAGGCCTGAAAAAAGGTGGCACCTACACAGGCGAAGCCAAATTTGGCTCTGCATCGCAGGGCAAAATCGTCTTCTCTTCTGACAAATACCCAAAAGTCAAGAAGACCGGCATCGACACTACCATTTCATTCCGTCGCCCATTCCTTCCTGCAATGGATGGCAACAGTCTGATGATCAAGCAAGACTATGAGCGCAAGGGCAAAACCTTTGAACTCCCCAATGTTGAGAATCTTTGCGAGTGCTGCATCACAACTTCACGCTTGACGTTTGAAGGTAGCAACTTGATCTTCTCGACACACAACTACGTCAAGGAGGTAAAAGCTGAGCGCACGGCACAGTTCAATTTCCCTAAGAATGTCGACGACATTCAGCCAAGTGACTATGCCAAGAGCGATATCACTGCAATTGGTGACTTCTTGAAAAAGAAGTATATCACCAAAAAGGTGACCATCAAAGGTTTCGCTTCGCCTGAAGGTCCTTTCAAGCGCAACACCGAGCTGTCCATCAATCGTTCCAAGGAAGTAAAGACTTGGTTGATCGAGCAACTGAAAACAGCTGGTTACGACAACTATCTGGACTCCAGCTTCTTCGACATCGCTGTGACCTA
This sequence comes from Bacteroidota bacterium, assembly GCA_031424495.1. Taxonomy (GTDB): domain Bacteria; phylum Bacteroidota; class Bacteroidia; order J057; family JADKCL01; genus JADKCL01. The sequence goes on from JANPHP010000008.1 coordinate 10,173, forward strand.
CGAAGACTGGGATGGTTTCAAGCAAAGCATCCAAGGCCAACCTTACAGCCAGGATGTGAAAAGCCAAATCATCTCGCTTGTGTCTGCAGGTCTGAGCCCAGATGATCTTGAGAACAAGATCATGCAACTCGTCGGTGGCAAAGAGAAAGTGGAATATATCCTCGCTCCACTTCGCCGCGCTACCATCTCGATGGAAGGTTCTGAATTCCGCCGCACCGATGCTGAAATCGACCAAATCGCAAACGATTTCATCGACGGCAAACTCCAAGGCAATATCAAGGACAAGTTTGAGAAGGAAGAGTGGATGTATGCCATCTCCCGCCAAGTGAAGACTGCCAAGAAGAAAGTGCTTTTGGAAGCATTCCGCGATGCATTCCCATCTGATTCACGTGCTTTCAATGACCTGGGTGTGATCGCCCTCATGGAAAATGACGCTGATGCTGGCATGAACTACTTGGACAAAGCCTACAAGCTCAACACCAAGGATTATGCAATCCAAAACAATATCGGTGCTGCCTATATCAAAAATGGCAAGTACAAAGACGCCAAGGAAATGCTCGAGAACTCTCTTGCAGCACGCAACTCGGCTGAGGCTAACTTTAACCTCGGTGTGGTTTTGGAGAAAATGGCTCGTTACAACATGGCAATTGAAAAATTCAATGCAGCTACCAGCCAAATGGGTTCTTACTACAACGCTGGCCTTTGCAAGTTGATGATGAACGACGTCAACGGCGCCAAATCCAGCTTGGAAGAAGCAATTAAGCAAACTGGCAACAATGAGGCTCTTCCTTACTACCTGCTCGCCATCGCTGGTGCACGTAGCAAAGATCCTAGCTTGTTGACCTTGAACCTGCGCAAAGCTTGCAGCATTGACAGCAGCCTGAAAGACAAGGCCCGCAAGGACCTTGAGTTCCGTGGCTACTGGAACAATACCGAATTCAAAGCCGCGATCAACTAAGATCTAGGCTTCCCGATCAAGAAAATGGGCTGGTACGGTTTCGTGCCAGCCCATTTTCATTGTTTACACAGCTTCGGCGAAATGGCATAATCGCTTTTGGGATTGACGGTCAAGCGAACAGCTTTCCTGTATAACCGAGCAATGTACCAGCTCCCATATCAGACATTTGAAATTGATACACTACATCTGCCTTGCGATCCTACCGTAGCAATAGCAGCCTAGCCAATTGTTGCGTGCGTCTTCGACGAATGAAAAGCAGACCAATCGATATGCGGGTTTTGCGCAATGACTTTGCAAACGCTGAGCAGTATCACGCAGGAGGAGATATGCTCATCGTCCCAATACGCAACATCCGGTTAGAAATTTGGAATAGAAATGATGGAATCTGGAGCTGTTTACTTCATTGGTAGCTCATTCTTGCGCATCGGAAGGATAAAGCCCAATCCAAGGTACACGAATGCTGCAACTCCACTCGTCATCGCGAAGGCTGCGATCCACAATGCACGTATGAGGGTAGAAGATAGTCCAGATTGTTCAGCAAGACCGCCACAAACGCCCATCAGCACCTTGTCTGTCTCTGACCTGGCGAGGCTGCCTTTGCGGCGGTAGCCAGCAAAGGTATTCATCGCGTTTTGACTGACCCGCTCTGCCTTGCGCCTGATCTCCAACTTTGGAAGGGTCAAGGTTTTTTTGCGAAAAATGCGACCGAGCAAGCGGGTCGTACCCAATGTGGCACCTAAAATGCCTGCTCCCAAAAGATATGGCCATGCTTGCGCAAAAATGCCCAAGTTGGAAACCGCAAAAATTCCAGCACCAGCTAGCAAGGAAACCACACCTGCAAACATCAGGCGATTATTGTCTTTTTTGAGCTGCTCAGGCACTTCCATGTCTTCGCGCTCCATCAAATCAAGATCTTCGGCTCCCGTAGGAGAGTAGCCGTTTAGAAATTCTTGGTAGTTGAATTGGGTGACTGTTTCCTGTTCCATAGCCGTATTCCTACGCAAATTTAGATGGGAAAGTTGGGGTTGAATCGAAGTGTGGTTTCCTCAGTCACTACGAAATCGAGCGGGATATCATGGGGTTCGCTCGGCAATGGGGATTTGAGATGCCCAATCTCAAAGCACAATCCGATTTTGATGCATGCTGGCCGTGTGAGCGCAAGGAAACGATCGTAATAACCTGCTCCATAACCCAGACGATGACCGCTGTCGTCGAAGCCCAAGAGTGGCACGATGATCATATCCAGCTGCACCGGATGCACAAAATCGACAGCGATATGGGGCTCCAAGATGCCCCATTTGTTTTTGCGCATTTCTACATCGTCATGCACCAAGGCATGCCGCAATGTATTGTTGCGTGCATCGACGACAGGCACCACGATGTGCGTTTGTGGGTGACGGTCACGCACAAACTCGATGAAATCATGACTATCGACTTCATGCTTTTGTGGCATGGTCTGGTAGCTGTGAAAAAAGCCAACCCGTTTCAGGGAAAATCTATTGCGCCACCGCTCAAAGATCTGACGGCTTTTGGCGATCAGCTCGGGCTCTGTCAATTCCATGCGATCTGCCAAAAGCGATTTGCGCAGCTCTTTTTTCAGGGTAGCGTTATCCATTGTGTCGTTGGCTGGGACCATACTGCGCTGTTCACGATTATCTGCGCCAAAGTTAATGGATCTATCGATTGAAATGCGGTGAAATTGAGTGTGCGTTGCTGCTGAGCTTGCTCTGGTTCAATGGCATTTTTCAGGTTGGCAATCGCTTGATAGGGCTGCGGATTGCGGTTGCGGATGGATTTGCGCAATTTTTTGCGCAGGTTGTCAAATGCGTTGCTGGAGCGAGTCTGTTCAGCCCGCACGCCTGTGGCTTGCGTAGGGTCGATGGCCTCCACGAGGCTTGCAAGGGCGACAAAGGCCGCGTCTACGTCGGCTATAGTGGCCTCCAACGGCTTGTCGTCCCAATTTTGCATCAAATATTGGTCGTTGAGTATGTGCAGGGGTTGGGCAAGCGCCTGAATAGGCAACCCGAGTGCCTCCCAAGCTTGGGCCTGCGGCGCATCCACCAACGTTGCATGCAGGCGTGGCACGACCATCGGGTAAAAAACTCCGCTCGCGCGCATTCCATCCCGCAATTGCATCCAATAGCCTACCTCGGCCCACCCACCTATATAGGCTAGATTGGGCAGCAAAGCCTCTTGGTAAGCGGGTCTCAGGGCGACATTGGGGCTGAAGTGTTCAGGATGCGCCTGCACCTCGGCAAGGATTTCCTCCTTGCTCCAGCTTTTATCACCATCCTTGAGCTTGAAACCGCTTTCATTGCGATCGATCAAACGACGGTTGCCGTCGCCTATGTAGAAAAGATTGATGTCACGCGGGAAGATTTGGGCCTTGAAGCCCAGCGATTCAAGATGGGCAGTGGTCGCACGAACGGGCGTGGCCACGCCGGTACCTTCCAATTCGCGCGCCATGATATTTGCAAATTGTTGCTTCAAAACCGCACGGTCTGGATCGACGATCACCAAGCCAAACTGCCCAAATAGGTGGTGCATCAATCCACGGAAAGCTTCAGCCATCGTTGCGCCTTCAGCATAAAATGCCTGCAATGCTGCTGGGATCGACTCGGGGAGCACATCTGCGATGCTTGCTTGCATCACATGCCGCCCTACAGGCCCGACAAATTCGCCTGGATAAACGATTTTCTCCTCAAAGCCGTGAAAGAAATGGTTGACCTCCTCACTGTCGTGGTCCTCGGTCGCCATCCAGAGCATAGGCACAAATCGATACTGCGGATAGCGCACGCCAAGGTCGCGCGCCATCGCGATGGCTGTCGCGATCTTATACAGTGTGAAAAGCGGGCCTCCCATGAGGCAGACTTGATGCCCGGTGGTGATTGCAAATGTCTCAGGGGCCTCCAACGCTGCAATATTCTCCATCACTTTGCCTGCTGAAGGCAAGCCTTGGTTTTGATTGCGCAGTTCTTGCACGAGCACTGTACGTGGCGAGGCAATCGCAGCACGCGCTTGGATCAGCGATTTCAAATTTGCCGACGGCCATGCCCAGTCGATCAGGGGCGTCACATCTGCATCTCCAGCGATGTAGGATGCCTTTATTTCACGCTTTTCGGTTGCCAATGTTGTTCTTTTTCAATTTGTAGAGCAATTGGTCGAGGAGAAAGAGCACGATCACAAGACCAGAAAAACCGATTCCAAACACGGTGGGTTGCCAGATAAGTAATCCACCCAGGATTCCCAATAGTGTTCCCAAATATTGGATGTACAGCAGCTGCTCATTGGTGGCGCTCCAGATGAGTTGCTCCAGCTTTGCCTCGTCGAAGTGCGCCATTTGCTTGCTGAGTAATGTGCGTATGTCGATCCGGTCCAAAACGTCGACGACGACCCGCATGAGAAAGGTTTCTATTTCCTTTTCACGTTGGTTGATGGCGGTGGTGATCGCCTCGGTTTCATTTTCCAATTCCTCGATGACCTCGACTACGATTCCCGGTACGCGATCCAAGATATTGTTGAGGACAGCCGCATATTCCTTCTTATTGAGTTTTTTGTAGGCCTTAAACACAAAACCGGGCAAGCCTTTGTTGATATTTTCGTCCAGCTTTTCGTCGATCAAGGTCGAGAATCGCTCACGCGTTTCAGGCAATGCAAGGCGCTCCTTGAGGTAGTGGTAGGTAATCAACTTGATTTCTCTGGTGAATTCCTCGTCCTCCAGCAGATTTTGAACGCCATCTACCAGCAAGTGGCTGATTTTTTGGGCCAATCCGCTCTGGGTGATGCGCTCACGGATCAACTCCTCATTCAAGATATGCTTGTGAATGCCGCCCGCTAGCATCCAAACGATGCGCTCTTTATGCGCGGGGATCAAGCCTTGGCCCCAAATAGGGCGACGAAGCACGGGTTTAAAGAGCATTTTTACCGCCACCCAGTTCGTCCCAAAACCGATCAATCCACTTACACTCACCATGCGAATGAATGCCGTCATCTCCAAAACTTGCCCAAAAAGGTTCAAATGGTCATTCGGTCCAAAGTCCCAAAAGAATGACGCGGCAAATGCCACCCCACAAATCGCGGGTAGAACTTTGAGAATTTGTAGATAGATGAAGAAACCGAGTTTACGCTGCCGCTTGGCAATAAATGCCTGATCCTCCTCGGTGGGTGGCGAGCTGAAAATCTCGTTGAATTGAAAATGCTTCTTGAAATATTTTTTAAACATGAATCTCCTATGTTCTCGCCTACCTAGCTTAACGCTATTCGACGCATAATGTCTTGATCATTGCGAAACAAAAACTTGAGTCCCCATCGACTGTAAGTCCAAGCCTCAAAAAGATGACCGTTGAATTTGATACTACTTTGATGGTCAGGTGGTCCATAGAGCGTGAGCGTGATACCACGATCGGTCTGCCAGCCGGGCAACACTTCTTGAAAATTCGCATTGGCATAGAAGACCCGCGTGTAATAGCGCTCGATGGCATCGACCGCTGTTTCCTGGCTAGGATTGGCGCGCTGCTGCCAAAATTCCAGAAAGGCAGACTGTTGCTCATCGCTATTTTTGATCGACTTGAGCTGGGCAATCCGCTCAGGCGTCGTGATCAGCGCCATCATATCGATCGCTGCATTCAGGTCGCCAAATACATCCCGAAGTTGCTTCCAATCGATAAAAAACCGCCTAGCCGACTCGGCGACGAGGGAGTCGTCGCGGTAGAGGTAGACCTCTAAGAGATATTCGCCGTGCGGAAGCTCGGCAAAATCGAGTCGATTGCCGAGCGCCGCGTTCCCAGTACGCGCGTCGACGACAGCATTGGCTTGGTTGATGGTTACATATTGGCTGCATTGGCTCTGCTCCGCGTCGATGTGACCTACCTGCGCCGCATTTTGGCGCAGGTAAAGCACCGTTTTGGCGCGGTAGTAACCCGGCTGCTGCGTGTACACGAGCACCGACATGTTGAGATGGTCAGGCACGGCGGTAAAATGGTCGCCCAACAGCGGCTCAGGCGCCAAGATATTCCCCAATTCCTGAATCAGTTGTGGATCAGAGAGCGCAACGGCCGCATTCAAATTGCGTGTGCTGTGCCTGAGCGTTTCGAGGTAGGCTCGGCGCGTGCGATGGTCCTCGACCTCGACGATGACTTCATAGTTGCCGGGCGTGACATCAAGTGAAAAGGTATAAAAAAAAGGATCATTGCCCGATAGGAAGTCATGGCTGATGCGCAAATCCCGTTGGCGAACGATCTCGATGCGGCCCATCGGCATTCGCCTGAAACTCATGCGCAGCGTGAGGTCTGTCGAGAGGTTGCCAGTCGTGGTATCGATGTAAAAAAGCGAAGGCTCCAAGCGCAAATAGAGCGCTGTATTGTTGGCGCCATCCTTCAAATTGAGGCAGGATACACTGAATTGCGTATGGGCGAATGCAACATTGCTACCTGCTAGCCCGATGAGCAGGAACAGGAGTGGAGCGATGCGTACCCAATGATATATGGTATGCTTTCCCAATGATCAGACAACGGTTCCAAACAAGTCAAACTCGGCTGTATCGTAAATCTCCACTTGGCAAAACTCCCCGATGCCGGGCACATCACCTGCGATAAGCACTTCATTGTCGACTTCGGGAGAGTCAAATTCGGTGCGGCCAATCCAATATTCACCTTCGCGGCGATCGACGAGCACCTTTAGGGTCTTGCCCATGAGTTCGCTGTTGAGCTCCAGGGAGATGTCTTGTTGCGCCTCCATGATGGTCGCGACCCGAGATTCTTTGACCTCAGCGGGCACGTCATCTTCAAATTTAAAGGCGTGGGTATCTTCTTCGTGGGAATATTGAAACACACCAAGACGATTGAATCGCGTTTCCTTCACAAATGCCAAAAGGTCTTGGAAGTCTTCCTCCGTTTCGCCAGGATAGCCCGAGATCAACGTGGTGCGCAGTGCGATGCCGGGCACTTCTTCCCGAATGCGCTGGATCAGATCCACCGTCTTGGCACGTGTGATGCCACGGCGCATCGCCTTGAGCATGTTGTCGGATATGTGCTGCAATGGCATGTCGAGGTAATTGCAGATGTTTTCCCGCTCACGCATCACTTTCAGAATCTCCGTCGGGAAACCAGACGGATAGGCATAGTGCAGGCGAATCCACTCCAAGCCTTTGATATCGCTCAGGCGTTGCAGCAACTGGTCGAGGCGGCGCTCCTTGTAGAGGTCGAGCCCATAGAATGTAAGGTCCTGCGCGATGAGCATCAGCTCCTTTACGCCACGCTTGGCCAGCCATTCGGCTTCCTTGACCAGGTCTTCCATCGTGCGGCTCTTGTGCTTGCCGCGCATGAGCGGTATCGCGCAAAAGGAGCATGGCCGATCGCAGCCCTCTGCAATCTTTAAATATGCATAGTGTGCATCGGTCGTGATGATGCGTTCACCAATCAGTTCTGTCTTGTAGTCGGCATTGAATCGGTGCAGCAAAGAGGGCAGCTCCATCGTGCCAAACCACGCATCGACATTTGGAATCTCTTTTTCCAAATCGTTTTTGTACCGCTCAGAAAGACAGCCCGTCACATAGACTTTCTCGATTTCGCCGTTTTCCTTGCGCTCGACGTAGTCAAGTATCGTGTTGATCGATTCTTCTTTTGCACGGTCGATGAAGCCGCATGTGTTGATAATCACAATGTTGGCGGCTTGGTCGGTCTCGTGACCTGCATCGATGTCATTGCCACGCAATTGCGTGAGCATAACCTCGCTGTCCACGATGTTTTTGGAACAACCCAGCGTGATGATGTTGACTTTATCTTTTTTAAAGGCTTTCGTTTTCATTGGAGCAATAGGGGCGAGCGCCCTTTGAGTAATGGGAAGGTGGCGCCAAGGCTGCTAATGCATGCTTTGGAGTGGGTAGTGGTGAGCCTTGGGCTCATTTTGATTTGAAAAGCGATTCGACAAACTCCCGCGGATGAAATACTTGGAGGTGGTTGATGCCTTCGCCGACGCCGATATAGCGCACAGGAATGCGAAATTGATCGCAAATGCCGATCACGACGCCGCCCTTTGCTGTGCCATCAAGTTTGGTGAGCGCAAGTGCGGTCACTTCTGTCGCTTCGGTAAAGGCCGTCGCTTGGGCAATTGCATTTTGCCCTGTGGAGGCATCGAGGACCAACAATACTTCGTGCGGGGCCGATCCGAGCGGCTTGGCCATTGCACGTTTGATATTCGTGAGCTCAGCCATGAGGTTGAGCTTGGTCTGCAAGCGACCTGCCGTGTCGATGATGAGCACGTCCACGTTTTGCTTGACGGCTTCAGCGACCGCATCATAAGCCACCGAAGATGGCGGCACGTTCATGCCTTTTTCCACGATGGGCACATCCACGCGGCTAGCCCAGATTTTGAGTTGATCGACTGCTGCAGCTCTAAATGTATCGGCTGCACCCAACATCACGCTGTATCCGCGCTGCTTAAACTGATGGGCGAGTTTGCCGATGGTCGTGGTCTTGCCCACACCATTTACGCCCACGACCATGATCACGTAAGGGATTTTTTGGCCGTTTTCCTGCTTGCTAGGCACCATGAAGTCGGCATCGGCACGCTGCTGATTTTCTTCCAACATCGTCGTGATCTCGTCCCGCAGCAAAAAGTCCAGCTCGTTGGTGCTGGTATATTTGTCTTTGGAGACCCGCGTGCGAATGCGGTCGATGATTTTGATGGTCGTCGCCACGCCTACATCACTGGAAATCAAGATTTCTTCCAAGTCATCAAGTACCTCCTCGTCGATCCGACTCTTGCCGACGATAGCTTTGCTGATCTTGGAAAAAAAAGAGGTCTTGCTTTTTTCAAGCCCTTGATCCAGATTTTCCTTGTTTTCCTTCTTGCTGAAGAAGCCAAAAATACCCATTGTGTGCGCTTTGCATTAAACGTCGAGGCTTTTGCCTCATTGGAGTTTGCATCAGCAACCCCAGTTTCATTACCATTCTGAGCCTTTTTCAGTGGTACAGAATGGTGTACAAAGATATTGATTTTTTCGTTGCCCACGGATGGAAATGGTCGCCTCAGAATGCACTATTCACATACTACCAAGGCCGGTGGAAATCTTATTGACCGATTGTCCTACATCTCACTCAAAATTTGGCGCATCATTTGTTGATGATTCAATAGTATTCATTAAATTCGGTCATCAATTCGCAATTACAATGAAGGTGGTGGTGAAAAAGTCAATGTTTTTGGGCCTTTTGGTTGGTTCGATCGGAATCGGTGCATTCCAATCTGATCTTTTTGCACAGCAAAAATCAAATTTCAAGGTCACAGGTCCTTGTGTTGCTTGCGGTGCGGCTCGCGTCGTTGGCATCGCAAAGGGGATAGATGGCGTGAACAGCGCGACCTATGATGTTGGAACCTCAACCCTGTCAGTCGATTTCAACTCGGTTTCGGCCAGCCTCACCGACATTCAATTGGAGCTGAGCATCAATGGTTACGATGCAGGTGGTTTCACCCACGACGCCAAATACAAGCTTCCCGCATGCGCCCTCGCCGGAAGTGTCGGCATGCGTGGCGATCAAGCCGCAGATATCGATGAGCCGGGCATCGACGACATCGAAGGCCTGGAAGCCGATACCGATTGGGAAAACCCAGATGCTTTGGGCATTGCGAGCAACGCAGACGACGACATGGATCTCTTGGGCGATGACGAGGAAGTCGACGATGCCGATGAACTCAACGCATTTGGCGACGATACCAATGTCGATGAATTCGGAACCGACGAAGAAGATGAAGACGATGATTTGTAAGTAGTCTGATGCGACTACCAGAAATAGGAGAGGGCTTGGCAATGCGTCAAGCCCTTTTCATTTTTACCAATCGCCGCGCTCCAAGATGCGTTCGGCGACGATGAGGTCGTCTGGAGTCGTGATTTTGAGATTGTCGTAGCTGCCTAGGTACATCTGTATCTCCATGCCATGGCGCTCCGCGAGACTTGCATCGTCGGTAAATACCTCAGCACCGCGTCGCAGATAACAATCCAAAATCTGGTCCAAATAGAAAATTTGAGGTGTTTGGACATGGTAAAACTGCTCGCGATCGACGGCTTCGCTGCCTGTCGCCGTGCGAATGCGCATCGACGACTTTACAGGAACCGTAGCCACAGCATTGCCTTTTTCCCCCGCAAGCGCATAGCCTTCACTGAGAATACGCTGATTGACAAAGGGCCGCACAGCATCGTGGATCGCTACCAAAACTTGGCCCTCGCCCGCCAATTCTCTGATATGGGTCAGGCCGTTGTGCACGGACTCGCTGCGCTCTGCGCCCCCGAGACAAATGTGGATGCGCGGACTCTCGTCGGCTCCAAAGTGCCAATCAAGAAATGCGCTCCAACTGTCGGCAAGGGTGGCATGCAAGACGACAACGACTTGCAATGCCGCATCAAATTGGAGGAAACGATCGATCGTGTGCGCGAGCACTGCACGCTCCTTGAGCGGGAGCATCTGCTTGGGCAGGCCCGCGCCCATGCGCGTGCCCGTGCCGCCAGCGACGATCAATGCATACTTTGAAATCTCCGTATTCTCCACCGATTACTCCAAAATCAGCATGGCATCGCCATAGCTGAAGAAGCGGTACTCTTCCTTCACGGCTTCGTCATAGCACTTCATCATGAAGTCGTAGCCCATAAAGGCAGCGACCATCATCATCAAAGTAGACTTGGGCCTGTGGAAATTGGTGAGCATTGCGTTTGCAATGTTGAATTCGTAGGGGGGGTAGATGAAACGATCGGTCCATCCTTTTTGTGGCTTGAGCATGCGGCCAGCAGAAACAGAGCTCTCGATGGCACGCATCGTGGTCGTGCCGACGGCCAAGACTTTGTTGCGGCGGGTTTTGGCTGCATTCACCATTTCGCAGGTCTGATCATCGATCTCGAAGTACTCAGAGTCCATGCGGTGCTTGCTCAGGTCTTCCACCTCGACAGGTTGGAAAGTGCCCAAACCCGTGTGCAGGGTCACATGCACCTGCTCGACGCCCTTGAGTTCCATGCGCTTGAGCAACTCACGTGTGAAGTGCAAACCTGCAGTAGGAGCAGCGACAGCACCAACGGTCTTTGCATAGATCGTTTGGTAGTCATCGCGGTCGCGGTCTTCCACTTCACGGGGGATGTAGGGCGGGATCGGCGTCTTGCCGAGGGTGTCGATCATCTGATTGAGCTCCTCGTCAGTACCGTCAAATAGGAAGCGGATCGTGCGGCCACGTGATGTGGTATTGTCCACAACCTCGGCTACAAGCTCGTTTTCACCAAAGAAAAGCTTGTTGCCGACCCTGATTTTACGGGCTGGATCCACCAGTACATCCCAGAGTTTGGCTTTCTTATTCAGCTCACGCAACAAGAACACCTCAATGGATGCACCTGTTTTTTCCTTCTTGCCGAGCAAGCGCGCTGGAAACACCTTGGTATTGTTGAGAATGAGGACATCCCCGTCATCAAAATACTCAAGAATATCCTTGAAAGATCTATGTTCGATTCTTTTTTCCTTGACGTGGCAGACCATGAGTCTGCAGCTGTCGCGGGGATCGGCAGGGTAGCTGGCGATGAGAGAATCTGGAATTTCGGCGGAGAACTCGGAGAGCTTCATACTATGATTTTATGAATCGGCAAAGATAGACGGCGATTGCCGAGTTCCCAAAATAAACTTGCAGCTATTTTTCAATGCCATTTTCTTTTGTTGCTTGTCGTGGTGCTTGCACGTCCAGTGCTTGCTCCGAAAAGCAGGCAAGATTCTCGCTGATGCATTGTCCAAGATTGACTATTTTTACCACCGATGAGGCAGTTTGCTTTGCTTATGGAGGGAATGCGGATTGCGATGGGGTCACTCATCGCCAACCGTTTGCGCACGGGGCTCACGATGCTCGGCGTCTCTATCGGCATTTTTGCAATCACAATCATTTTCACCCTCGTAAACTCGCTGACTTTCAGCCTCAACCGTAACCTGAGCGAGCTGGGAAATTCCGTCTTGTTTGTGTTTCATTTCCCTTGGAGCAATGACGGCATGAGCAATTGGCAGAAGTATATGCAGCGGCCGATGGTGAATTATAACGAATACCTGCGGCTCAAAAAAGGCCTGGACCATGTCGATGGTGTCGCTTTTGAAGCACGCACCTCGCGGCAGACCTTGCGCTCCAAATACGTCGAGCTGAACCCCGTCGCGATCCGATCCATCACGCTCGATTATTTTGCCATCAATAGCTTAGAGTTTGCATCGGGCCGGCCATTCAACGACGTGGAGATCGAAGGTGGACGTGCAGTCATCGTGATTGGGTTCAACGTGGCCCAAGCGCTCTTTCCTCAGTCCAATCCCATCGGCAAGACGGTAGAACTCAAGGGCAAGAAATTGCGCGTGGTCGGCGTCACTGCACTATCGGGAAGCAATATGTTTGGGAGTTCGCCCGACGATATGGCGCTGATCCCCTATACGTTTGGTGCCCGCATCTATGACATGCGCAGCATGCGGGTTGAGAAGATGATCTCGGTCAAGGTCAGTAATATGGAGCAAATGAGCCGTGTAGAGGATGAAATCATCGGCATCATGCGCAGTGCGCGCGGCATGCGCCCAAAGACGGAAAACAATTTTGAAATCAACCGGCCTGAGATGCTCATCAAAATGTTCAGTTCGGCCACCGAATACCTCTGGTATGGCGGACTATTCATCAGCTTTTTTTCAATTGTAGTGGGCGGATTCGGCATTGGGAATATCATGTTTAGCACCGTCAAGGAGCGCACGTTTGAAATCGGTCTGCAAAAGGCATTGGGCGCCACGAGTCGCTTCATTCTCTTCCAGTTTTTGTTTGAATCGGTCTTGCTGTGCTTTTTTGGGGGAATTTTGGGGTTGCTGATGAACTACTGCGTGACTTTGCTGCTGCAGTGGGCGATCAAGGAGGCGGGCGCTGGGTTCACGATGGTGACATCGCTGAGCTCGCTTGCCGTCGGCGTCGCGATCTCGATTGTGATTGGTTTGGTTTCTGGTTTTATTCCAGCAAGCCTTGCCGCTAAAATGGACCCAGTGGAGTCGATGCGCAGCTAAGCGAGCCGCCTTGGACCGCCCAAATTGCCCAGAACAAAACCAATCCTGCAATGCATTTGTTATTGTGACACATAGCCAGCTATTTTTGCAGGCTTAATTTGAAACATGAAAGTCACAGAGCACCTCGAAAACGCCAAAAATCCCCTGATCAGCGTGGAAATTATTCCACCAAGACGTGGCGCTAGTCTCCAAAAGATCCAGGAAGCGATCGAGAGCATCAAGCCCTACAAACCACCGTTTGTCGATGTAACCAGTCATTCGGCCGAGATTTTGTGGGAGGAGATGCGTGATGGGACCTTCAAAAAACGCGTCAAACGCAAGAGCCCGGGCACTTTTGGCCTTTGTGCAGCCATCAAATACAAATTTGAGCTGGACCCTGTGCCCCACATTCTCTGCGCCGGATTTACCCGCGAAGAGACCGAAGACGCCCTCATCGAGCTCAATTATCTCGGTATCGAAAACCTGTTGGCGATACGCGGCGATGGCAAGATCAAGAAAAACGATCGCCCCGACCGTTCGGTCAATGAGTTTGCGGTGGATCTTGTTGAGCAAGTGATGCGCATGAACAAGGGCCACTACCAAGATGAACTCATCGACGCGGCCCACACCGATTTTTGTGTGGGCGTTTCCTATTACCCAGAAAAGCACTTTGAGGCCCCCAACCTCAAGTTTGACATGGACGTCTTGCTCAACAAGCAAAAAGCTGGTGCGAGCTACGGCGTGTCACAGATGTTTTTTGACAATCAGCGCTACTTCAACTATGTGGACGATGCGTTGAAAATGGGTGTGAACATTCCCTTGATCCCAGGGCTCAAAATTCTCACGACCAAATCGCAACTCACAGTGATTCCCAGCATATTCCATGTGGATTTGCCCGAGGAACTCACCCAGCAGATGCTCAAAGCCGATACCAAGGAAAAACAAGTGATGGTCGGGGTCGAGTGGGCCTACAAGCAAACGATCGATCTCTTGGAAAAGGGCACGCAGTGTGTACATTTTTACATCATGCAAAACACCCAGCCCTTTGTCATGCTGATGGAAAAACTCAAGAAGCGGCTCTGATTGGTCGATCAGGATTGATCGAAGACTTCCGAAAATTCAAAAACGCCCTTGCGGCCTTGTATCCATTCGGCAGCGATCACGGCGCCGAGCGCAAATCCCCTGCGGTTAAATGCCTGGTGTGAAATCTTGATCTCATCGATGGCTGAGACATAACTCACGCGGTGCGTTCCCACGATCTCGCCGGCGCGTGTCGCGGCGACCGAGAGCTCATCTGCCTCGGGTGCCCGATGGCGTAGCTCTTCGTTGCTCACACGGCCCTTGCGGTCCAGGTGCTCGATCATTTGATGCGCCAGGTGAAGCGCCGTGCCGGAAGGAGCATCCTTTTTATGGCGATGGTGCGCTTCCTCCACAAAACAATCGTATTCAGGGTAGGCATTCATGAGCTTTGCGAGCATCGCATTGAGCTTGAAAAGCACATTGACGCCGACCGAAAAGTTGCTGCTGTACATGAAGGTGCCTCTCGCAGTGGCAACCTCAGTTGTGAGTGAATCAAGTTCTGAAAACCATCCGGTGGTGCCAGTTACGATCGGTATGCCATTGGGAAGCAGCGTCCTGAAATTGGCGAGTGCCGACTCGGGGCGCGTGAACTCGATGATGCAATCACAGTCTTGGGGCTGGAGCAGGGTTGCTGCATGAAAATTTTCGCGGTTGGCGCGTAGGCAGATTTCATGTCCGCGAGCAATTGCTTCCGCCTCCACGGCTTGGCCCATTTTGCCATATCCAACCAATGCTATTTTGAGGCTCATCGTCTTAGATTCAGGCTAATGGAGCCGCCTACGACCATGCTTTTGCGGCTAAATGGATCCAAACCCAAGCTCGGATTTACCTGCAAGCTCAGGTCATCGCTTACGTTGAACCCGCGCAAGTGGGCATCGACATAGGAATCAACCAAATTCAGCACATACCAAAGCCCACAAATGATCAAACTCAAATCCCTGAAGCGCCGGTATTGTTCACGTGTGCTGTAGATTCCGTCAATTCCGTAGGTTTGACCGAGTTGATAATAAGGATTGGGAACGCAGGAGTTGGGAAAGCCTATGCATTTCACCGCGCGGTCATAATCCTTATAACCCTGCTGATTGCCAATGACAAAGGATATGAAAACGGCAAATCCACCATAAATAATGGGTACTTTCCACAAGCGGTTGTTGTAGACCTGCCCCCAGCCCGGCAAAATTAAGCTTCTGCGTAAGGCGACTTTGGGATCATAAAAATCCTTTTTGGGCGAAAGATGAAGTTCTGGAACATGAAAGCCCTTTCTGACCTTGGCGCTGTCTTCTGAGCTTTTTTCCTTGTCGACCACGCTCCCCTTGATGATAATGCTTTCAGAATGCGTGGGTTGGAGCGAATCCTTGATGGCAGCCTTGCCCATGCGGATCGAATCCGGCGGCAGGCTGTCGCTCGGAATCGCTTGAGCCGATAATGTGTTGACCATGAGGAGTATGGCCGTCACCAGCAAGCCTAGGCGACCGATCAGAACAGGAAATCGAAAACCGCAACCTGACAAGGTTGGCTGATGCGTTTGCGATTCCTGAAGGTGATGCATCCTGCGCATGGACCGAATTAGCTCCCCAAAATTTCAAGAATGCGGTTCAGGTCTTCGGTCGATTCAAAATTGATTTTGAGCTCGCCGCGTCCTTGGCCCGATTGGGCAATCACGACACGGCTCCCGAATTTTTCCTCCAGCTTGCGCTCCAGGCGCTGCACGTGGATGTCTTTTCCCGACGTCGGTTTCGAGGAAGGCTTTTTATTGCTGCGTTCAGCGAGTGCACGCACCATTTCCTCAACCTTGCGCACGCTCAGGTCGCCTTCCAGGATCGCGCGGTACACGCTGAGTTGATCGTCGATGTTTTCGATATTGATCAGGGCGCGGGCGTGGCCCATGCTCAGTTTGGCCTCTTTGAGGCCGATCTGAATCTCGGGTGGCAGCTTGAGCAGGCGCAGGTAATTGTTTACCGTCGCCCTTTTCTTGCCGACTTTGTCGCCGAGGTCTTCCAAGCGCAAGCTCAGCTCCTCGACGAGGCGCTGATAGGCGAGGGCGATCTCCATCGGATTCAAGTCTTGGCGCTGAATGTTCTCAATCAGCGCCATCTCCAGCATCTGCTCGTCATCAGCAGTGCGCACGTATGCGGGCACTGCCTTGAGCCCAGCCATCTTGCTCGCTTGCAAGCGGCGTTCGCCTGAAATCAGTTGGAAGGTACCGCTTCCCATGCTGCGCACGGTGATCGGTTGGATGATGCCTTGAACCTGAATTGATTGCGACAATTCCTCCAAAGCCACCAAGTCAAAATGGGTGCGGGGTTGATAGGGATTGGTCTCGATGCGATCGATGGCAATCTCGCTCACATGCCCTGCGGGTTCTTCATGGTTGGCGACCGGGCTGTCGATCACCGTATTCTCAGAATCGGTCAACAAGGCACTCAGTCCGCGACCGAGCGCGTTGCGCCGCTTATTTTTCGGATCAGTCATCACATTCTTGGAAATACTATCGCTCAATTGTTGGAGTGTTGGCCGTCTTTGAGCTGCGTCAGGGTTTTTCCGTTCTTCTGCAAAATCTCGCGGGCGAGGTTCATATAATTGATCGCACCCTTGCTCTCGCCATCAAACATGAGGGCCGGCAACCCAAAACTAGGGGCCTCGCTCAAGCGGATGTTGCGGGTGATGATCGTGTCAAACACGATTTCATGGAAGTGAGCCTTCACCTCGTCTACAACTTGGTTGCTCAGGCGCAGGCGTTGATCATACATCGTGAGCAAGATGCCCTCGATCTCCAACTCTGGATTGAGGCGCTGCTGCACGATCTTGATGGTATTGAGCAATTTACCCAAACCTTCCAAGGCAAAATACTCGCATTGCACGGGCACGATCACCGAGTCAGAAGCCGTGAGGGCATTGACGGTGATAAGGCCGAGGGATGGCGAGCAATCGATCAGGATAAAATCATA
The DNA here is from genome assembly GCA_031424495.1 of Bacteroidota bacterium. Classification (GTDB taxonomy): domain Bacteria; phylum Bacteroidota; class Bacteroidia; order J057; family JADKCL01; genus JADKCL01. The sequence goes on from JANPHP010000008.1 coordinate 27,176, forward strand.
GATCCCACGCAGGGGCTCCAAGATGCGGCGCATCTTGCGCTCACGGTTGGGCAGGTTGATCATCTCGATCTCTGCACCGACGAGGTCGATATTGCTCGGAATCAGGTCCAGATTGGGAAAATCCGTCGTCAGGATCGTGTCTTTTGCTTGGATCTCATCGCTGATCATCGCCTCATACATCCCCTTTTTGGTGTTGCGGGGGTCGAAACCCAGACCACTGGTTGCATTCGCCTGAGGATCGGTGTCGATCATCAAGGTCTTGAAATCCAGCGCTGCCAAGCTGGCGGCTAGGTTGATCGCAGTGGTCGTCTTGCCCACGCCACCCTTCTGATTCGCTATTGAGATTATCTTCGTCATCCGCAGTATCCTTTTCGGTCGGTTGCAGGGAAACCTATTTTTTTTCGATAATTTTGCCGATTCAGTACACCCTGCAGACCTAATCGGATGCTAAATTTTAGAAGGCAAAGTTACGAAAGAAGCGCGCTACCAATTCAAAAATTGTTGGTCTTCTTATGCACACTTTCCTTGTGGGCAACGTGTGGAAAAGACACGGAAGGTGTTGGTAATCGCAGTGTTTTCCAAATGAACCTCTTCGCGGGCCTTAGTACCCTAGACCCCGCTTATGCCAGCGACCAGAGCGCAGTGTGGATGTGTGGACAGCTGTACAATGGCCTGCTGGAGTTTGACTCGACCCTGCAATTGCAACCCGCTTTGTGCCGTCAATGGGCGATTGCCGACGATCGAGTCACTTATACCTTTCACCTGCGCACCGATGTTTGGTTCCACAAAAGCCCGCTTTTCGCCCAAGATAGCACCCGCAAAATGGTGGCCTCCGACTTTGTCTACAGCTTCACCCGCATCTGTGACCCCGCCGTCGCCGCCAAGGGATTTTGGATATTCAACGGCAAGGTCGCGGGCGTGGACGCCTACCGCAGTGGGCAGTCAGACCACGTCGCGGGCTTCGAGGCACCCGACGACAGCACCTTTATCATTCATTTGCAGTCGCCTTTTGCCCCTTTTCCCAATCTCTTGGCCATGGCCTACGCCTCCGTGGTGCCCCATGAGGTCGTAGACCAATATGGCAAAGACTTTCGTAGCCATCCCATTGGCACCGGCCCATTCCGTTTCAAAAGTTGGACAGAAAATGTGAGCCTGATCTTGCTGAAGAATGAAAACTACTTCGAATTCGACCAAGGCAACCGATTGCCCTACCTCGACGCCGTGCATGTGCGCTTCATCCGCGAGCGGCTTTCCGAGTTTGTGGAGCTTTGCCAGGGCCGCCTCGACTTTGTGAACAATATCGACAAGAGTACCAAAGACGAGGTTTTTGAGGTGAATGGGCAGATCAAACAAAGCTACCGCGAGCGATTTGCCTTCCAGAGCGCCCCGCAGTTGAATACAGAGTTCATCGGCATCTTGGTGGATACGACCTTGCCAGCCTTAAAGGGGCATCCCTTGGCCGATCTGCGTGTGCGGCAGGCGCTCAACTACGGCATCGACCGCGCAGCACTCGTCGCCTACGTGCTCAATGGCAATGGCGCACCCGCGACCTCGGGCATGATCCCGGCAGGCATGCCCGGCTTTAACGCTGACTCCGTGCCAGGTTACGATTACAATCCCGACAAGGCCGCGCAATTGTTGTCGGATGCGGGCTTCCCAGGCGGTCGGGGAATGCCGCGCTTGGTACTCAATTCGGTGCCGGCCTACCAAGCGCCCATGGAGTTTGTGCAAAAAAGTTGGGAGCGCTTGGGGTTGAATGTCGCAATCGATAACATGGACGGCCCAACGCTCCGCGAAAAAGCCTCCAAAGGCGAGCTAAACCTCTGGCGCGCCGGATGGATCGCCGATTATCCCGATGGCGAAAACTACCTCGGGCTATTCAGTAGCACCCAAATTCCCCCCAACGGCCCCAACCGTATGCGCTACAGCAACGCCGCCTACGACAGCCTGTTTGTCCAAGCGCAATCCGAGTCCAATGACTCGATCCGCTTCCTGCACTACCGCGCGATGGAGCGCCTCATGCTCGCAGATGCGCCCGTGGTGCCCCTGTACTACGACCGCATCATGCGCGTGGTCGCGCCCACGATCAGCGGCCTCAGCACCAATGCCACCAATATGCTCTACCTCAAGCGCGTGCGCAAAACCAGATGAATCTAGTCGCCGAGGTCATATTGCCCGTCCCGGTCAAAAGCAATTTTGACTACCGCGTGCCGCCCGATCAGGTCGACAAGGCCGTTCCGGGCATGCGCGTTGTCGTGCCCTTTGGCCGAAACAAGATCTACACGGGCGTGATCAAGCGTGTGCGCAATGCCGATCAGGAGGAGGAAGGCATCTCGACCGAGACTTTGCGCAAGCTCAAGTACATCGACCGTTTTCCCGACGACGAGCAGGTCTTGCGCCAAGGTCAGCTCGACCTCTATGCTTGGATCGCGCATTATTATTTCTGCACTGAGGGCGAGGTGCACAAGGCAGCCCTGCCTGCCGGACTCAAGCTGGAGAGCGAAATGGTTGTCGAGTGGGGCTGGGTAGACAATTGGGAGGACCTCAACCTCGGCAACAAGGATTTTAACCTGATGAAGCAATTGGAGTCCAAGCGCCGCATCAACCTCGCCGACGCCGCACAGATCATGGAGCTCCAAGGTCCGCTGCCGCGCCTGCGCAACCTGGAAAACCTCGGTTTGCTGAAGCTTGTGCATCGCCTCAAGGACGGCTATCAACCCAAAATGGTCAGATTTTTGGAGTTGGCGCCGATGTACCGCGACGAAGGCAAGCTGCACGATGTCTTCAACAGCTTCAAAAACGCGCCCAAACAAGAGGAGGTGATGATGCTCATCGTCTCCGAATATTTTCAAAAACGCCCCATGGCCGCCGCCGACTTGCGCAAGCGTGTCAAAGGCGCCGACGGGCCGATCGCTGCCTTGGTCGAAAAAGGCATCCTCCGCGAATTTGACGTGCCCGAGGAGCGCTTGGCGATGATCGCCTACGCCGACAAAAACAAAGACATCACATTTACCGACGAGCAGGTTGCCGGCTTGGCCGCCATTCGCAAATCGTTTGAAGAGCAGCCCGAGAAGCCCGTCCTGCTGCACGGCATCACTGGCAGCGGCAAGACGCATCTTTATATAGAGATCATCAAAGACGCTTTGGCGCGCGACGAGCAAGTTTTGTACTTGTTGCCCGAGATTGCACTCACACAACAGATCATCGACAAGGTCAAAAGTGAATTTGGCGAGGATGTCGGGGTCTACCACAGCCGCTTCAGCGACAATGAGCGCGTTGAAATCTGGCAAAAGGTCGTGATGAGCGAATACAAGATTGTGATCGGCGTGCGCTCCGCAATATTTTTGCCCTTCAAGAAATTGGGACTCATCGTGATCGACGAGGAGCATGACCACAGTTTCAAGCAGGCCGAACCCAATCCGCGCTACAATGCGCGGGACGTCGCGATTTTTGCAGCGCGATTGCTGCATCTCAGGGTATTGCTCGGCTCGGCGACGCCAAGTTTTGAGACTTATTACAATGCACGTCAGGGCAAATTCACGCTCGTGGAATTGAAACACCGTGCTGTCGAGGCCGAGTTGCCGGTCATACAGATTGTGGATTTGCGGGAGCAGACCAAGCAAAAGGCGATGGAGGGGCACTTTTCCAAGCTTTTGCTGCTTGCCGTGCGGCAGGCGTTGGAAAAACGCGAGCAAGTGATCCTCTTCCAAAACCGCCGCGGATTTGTGCCGTGGATTACTTGCCAAAACTGCGGTCACGTGCCGCACTGCATCAATTGCGATATTACGCTCACCTACCACAAATCCAAAAAGGAATTGCGTTGCCACTATTGCGGGTATATCGACCATCAATACAACAAGTGCGAGAAATGTGGCAGCTACGAAATCAAACAAATCGGCATCGGCACCGAGAAGATAGAGGAGGAAATCAAGACACATTTTCCAGAAGCGCGCATCGCGCGGATGGACCATGACACCACGCGTTCGCGCACAGCATTTTTGAAGATTATCCGCAGCTTGGAGCGGCACGAGATCGACATTTTGGTGGGCACACAAATGGTGAGCAAGGGCTTGGATTTTGAGAATGTGACCTTGGTCGGCGTCATCGAGGCGGACCTTATGCTCAACATGGGCGAGTTTCGCGCCCACGAGCAAGCCTATCAGATGCTCACACAGGTGAGCGGCCGCGCAGGACGCAATGCCAAGAAGGGGAAGGTCTTGATACAGACCTATATGCCCGACAATCCGGTGCTCAAATTGCTGCAAAAGCCCTACGGGATATTGTACGACTTGGAGATGCAAAATCGATTGTTGTTGCACTATCCGCCCTACACGCGGCTCATCCGGATCGAGTTGCGTCACAAAAACCAACTGTTTTTAGAGAGCCAAGCCGAGGCCATCCGCAATATATTGCTCAGCAGCTTTGGCGATGCTTTGCTAGGCCCCGAGTATCCCTATATCACGCGCCTCCGCAACGAGTACCGCCAAGTCGCCCTGCTCAAAATCCCCAGAAATTCCAGCGTAGACAAAGTGCGCATCGCCCTCGCCGAGCGGATAGATATGTATTATCAGGCGGCCCCGCAAAAGACTTTGCGGATTATGGTGGATGTGGATCCGGGGAATTGAGAATCCCTTGATTTGTGCGAGGAAATATCCAATATCTTTAGCTATTTTGAATATTTTGCCGAAATAATCAGCACAATCGGCTTGTTTCATTCGCGAATTCGTCATATATTTGTACGACTGAATTAACGGAAATATGCCTAGGAGGAATCTTGCACAATTGGCTAGAGATAATGAGGAGGCGCTGAGAGAGCGGTATGAGGAGATGCTTGCTAGCCACTCTTCGCCTGAACAGTTGAAGGAGTTGTACGCAGCTTGTGAACCCAAGTGGTCGATATCGATCAATTGTTGGGCATTTCAGCTCCTATTCTTCTTGGAACAAAACGTACCCTACAACAAATACCGCTATGTGCACTACCAAGAAGGAAAAGTCTTTCTTTCAAAGGAGTACTTGCAAGCAGGAGAGACAAGTGTTGACTGGAGTGCTTTTTGGGATGTATTGCAACGGGATAGTACAGACGCCAAGTATGCCCCGCTGCGTAAGGTTTTCAATAATTGGGCGGATCGCGAAGAAGACTACAGCTACGGAGCCTATTTTGTCGATGGCGACGGGGCCAAGGACTTTGGTGAGTTTTCCATGGTGCTAAAGGTAGATGTCGTGAGAGAAATGAAGGAAATAAGTTTCTTGACCAAAGATAGCCTCAAGGACTATTTGAAGGAGATATCCGACCAGAGCGGCAATTGGTTCGTGGAAGGCAGCCGGATTCAAGAGGATGCAGCGACGGTGGCGACCGTTACGAATCTCATGTGCCTGAAAATCAGTGAAATGATGGAGACCCAGGATTTGGAAGCATGCAAGAAAAGCATTTGCACCAAGGAGGATTATCTGGAAGGGCAGATCGTGGAGCATTTCACGGTCGAAGCTATGGAAATCGTGCGCGTGGTGAAACCTGATGTTGTAAAACTGCAAAGGCTCACTGATTTAGCCGTTCAGGGCCGCATCAACCTTGGTGACGATCAACTTACCTTGGAGGAACAAAGGACTAGAGATTTTCAAAAATCGCTTGCAGGATTGAAACATCGCAACGTGAAATTTGCTTATCTTTGAATACTATGTGGAAACTTCGTGCATACAACACTTACAATGCCTCGGCGGTGATCGAGACCGATTCAGGCATGTTTTTCATAGAATCGCCCTACACCGACGATCAGGTTCGGCCGATCAATGCTGAACAGCTGACCTACTTGGTCAATCGTTTGGAGTATTTTCCTGCCGATATCAGTAAGGATAGTCTAAACGAACTCGTGATTTTTGTGCAGGAGAAGGCCGAATCAGCACGACCTTTTTACAAAACGTCAGCCTTGACCGAGGCGGATATGATCGCAGGGTTTGAGCTGTATCCGGAGGATGTTTTGCATTCGCTCCTGGATGACCTTCGTGAGCGATATTTTGATGCTGGAAAGTATGAGGAGACAAAAATCGCTTTAGGAAGGTATTGGAAGGTGGGGGCTATGTTTGAGAATGAGGGGTTAAGGCAGAAGTTGATTGCATTGAATATTGATGTGACGCAAGTTTTTGAGCCTATGGCGCAATTGAAGGCAAAAACTTCGATGGGAGCCTTGCCTTTGACTTACAATCGCTTTGGAGCGACAACACCGATTCAGGTGAGGCAATTTGATACAATGTTTGCCGCATGAAGACCATCGCCTTCTACAGCTACAAAGGAGGCGTAGGCCGCACCTTGGCAATCGCGCACGTAGCCTATTGGTTGTCCAAGCAAGAGAAGACCGTGTTTATGCTCGACATGGACATGGAGGCTCCCGGCCTGCATTACAAGTTGGAGCAATACAATGAACTGCCGGTTCCTGTGAAGGGCCTAGTCGATTACATCGGCCACTTCAGGCGCACAGGCAAGGCGGCAGCGAGTATTGAGGAATATGTGATTCCGCTGGTTTCCAAGGAAAGGAAAATGGAAGACATGTGGCTCATGCCTGCTGGCAATCCATTTACGGGAGACTATTGGAAACAATTGTCTGAGATCGAATGGAAAGAATTTCTCTACAAAGGAGAAAAACTAGGCTCTCTGTTGTTCTTGGAGCTCAAGGCCCATATCGAGAAAGCTTACAATCCCGATTTTCTGCTGATTGATTCGCGTACCGGACTCACTGACCTGACGGGCATAGGTTTGGATTTGTTGGCGGATGATGCTGTTGTTTTGGGTGTGAATAATCCTGAAAATATTGATGGCTCGCGTATTGTGATGGAGCGCTTGCGCAAACGGGTGAAATTGCCTTTTAAGGACGCGCCAACGAGATTGCATTTTGTTTTGACGAGGATTCCTGCGCCCCAAAATCAATTTGGACTAGACCGAGAGGAAAAGATCAAGAAGGACGTTTTGCAGCGTTTAAATATTGATTCTGGTTTGGCGAGTGGGCCTTTAGTTTCCGATATGGAGATTGTACACATCGATGCCGAGCAAGCCGTTGGCGAGCGGAATAGATTGATCGAAAAGAATTGGAAAAAGTACCCTATCGCAGTGGATTATGAACGCTTGGCCTCCCAAGTGACTGGTATTGAAGGGAATTCAAATTCTCGAAGATTTCAGGAACTTTATGACCAAGTTCTTTTTACAGAAGATGATGGAAAGAAAAGGGAATTGGTCCGTGAGTTGGTTGAGCTGGATACCAACAATCCTGATCAGGAATTTAAAAAGGGGTGGATAGCGAAGGATATACTCAATGATTCCGATATTGAAATTAAGTCCTACACTAATGCAATAAATTTGCGACCGGATTTCTTTGAAGCTTATGTTAATCGTGGGGCAGCATATGACGATTTAGGGGATAATTCGAATGCTATTGCTGACTATGATGCTGCAATTTTATTGAAACCTGATGAAGCGGGATTTTACCACAATCGCGCAATGTCCTATTTTAAAATTGGAAATTTTGAACGAGCTCAGAACGATGCTGAAATGTCCTTGCAACTTGATCCCAATGAGCCTTATTCTTACAGAAGCTTCGCGGAAATCCAATCAGCACTAGGCAACAAAGACCTCTTCTACGAATACCTCAAAAAAGCACTAGACCTAGCCCCCTCCCAAATGGACTATCTCGACCCTGCCACCCTAACCCGTCATCAAAACGATCCACAATTCGAAGCCCTCCTCCAAAAACACAAGGCTCAAAAATGACCTCCCAAGAAGACCACATCCACGCCCTCCAACAAAAAATCGCAGACCTCATCAACACCCAGCAATACGAACAAGCCCTAAAAATCCTCTCCGACATCAGCCCTGAAGACCACCTCGACGATTGGTTTTTGCACCACCGAGGCATGCTCCATTCTTATTTGGAGAATTACAGCGCCGCTGTGACGGACTTCACTGCGGCAATTGCAATCAATCCACACAATGCACTCAATTTTACTTTTCGAGCATTGGCTTATTTGTGGTTGGAGGACCATGCGGCCGCGATTTTGGATGAGACGCAAGCAATTTTGCTTGATGACGAATTAGGAGAAGCGTATTTTGGACGAGGAAATGTTTATTATGAACTGAAGGAATTTGGGCGCGCTATCCAGGATTATGACCAAGCAATCCAACTTGATCCTACCCACGAAATCGCCCTCAATCACCGCTCATGTGCCTATTTCCATCTCGGCAATTATGACCAGGCGATGTTGGATGCCGAGGCTGCATTGACCTTGAATCCCGACTATGCGGATGCCATCGTTTCGCTCGCAGAGTGCCATTCCGCCACCGGAAATGCCGAGCTGTTCTATGAATTGTTGGAAATAGCATTGGCGATCGATCCGACGGAACTGGATCTGCTCAGCCCCCAAACCCTCGCCATTCACCAAAACGAACCCCAATTCCAAGCGCTCAAAGAAAAGTACGCTCGACAATGATATTCGGCTCGTGCTTCTTGTGAAATGAAAACCGCAGAGGACGCAGAGGATACAAATTCTGCGCGACCCACCATTCGTGCTACGAAAGCAGCCAACCATTGCCTACGGCGATCCCGATGCGGGATCAACCCGCATCGGGTTTCGTCATTTCTTACTCCTAATTTCTAATTTCTAATCCCCAAACTCCTCTTGCAATAAACCGTACACTATCCTGTACAACCTTGTGCACAGCTGCATTTACAGCTACTTGCTTTTGCTTACGTTTGCAACTTATGTGGAGGAACAGTCGGAAATCGTGGCTCATCGCAGCCTTGGGAGCAATTGCAATCTTGCCATTGCTCTCGTCTACAGTATTTAAGCCGGTCGGGCACCATGCATCATCGGCAACGGCGCCGTCTGGCAAACCTCGGTACATGCCCGAGGAAAAGCTCGGCGCTTGGGCGCGACGCGCGCTCGACTCGATGTCGCTAGATGAAAAGGTTGGGCAGCTCTTCATGATCGCCGCCTACTCCAACAAAGACGCTGCCTACGAGGCTGGCCTGCAAAAACTGATGCGCGACGAGAAGATCGGCGGCGTCATCTTCATGCAAGGCGGCCCTTCACGACAGGTAAACCTCGCTAATCGCCTCCAATCCGAAGCCCGTTTTCCGCTGCTCGTGTCCCAAGATGCCGAATGGGGCCTGGGGATGCGCCTCGACAGCACGATTTCATTCCCCAAAAACATGACGCTCGGCGCCATCCGCGACTCGATGCCCATCTTTGAGCTCGGCATGGAGGTCGGCAAACAATGCCGCAGGGTAGGGGTGCAGGTGAATTTTGCCCCTGTCGTCGACATCAACAACAATCCCCGCAACCCCGTCATCAACGACCGTTCCTACGGCGAGGACCGCGAAAATGTCTTCATCAAGGGCCTTTTCATGTACAAAGGCATGGAGTACAGCGGCACAATCGGCTGCGCCAAACATTTCCCCGGCCACGGCGACACCGACACCGATTCGCACCTAGACCTGCCCATCATCGGCCACAATCGGCAGCGGCTCGATAGCTTGGAATTGTACCCCTACAAGCGCCTTTTTGAGCGCGGCGTGGCGAGCATCATGGTCGCCCACCTCTACATTCCCGCCCTCGACAACACGCCCAATCTCGCGAGCACACTTTCGCCCAAGATCGTGACGGACTTGTTGCGCAATGACTTGGGATTCAAAGGGCTGGTATTTACCGATGCGCTAGGCATGCAGGGCGTCGCAAAGTTTTGGGGCGAAGGCGAGACGGAATTGAAGGCATTTTTGGCGGGAAATGACGTGCTTTTATTCTCTGGGAATGTGCCGAAGGCGAAGAAACTCATCAAGGAGGCGATCGCAAAAGGTGAGGTTTCAATGGCCGAACTCGACAAACGCGTGCTCAAAATTCTCGTCGCCAAGGAATGGTGCGGCCTGCATACCAATCGCCTCACGGCTCCCGTGCTGCCCCAAGAACTCATGACCGCCAACGGCTTCGCCTTGCGCAAAAAGCTTTTCCAAGAGGCCATCACCTGCGTCAAAAACGATCAGTCGATCCTGCCATTGGAAAACCTGAGCCGCCGCAAAATCGCCGTGATCGAGCTCGGCGCGGGCGGCAGTTCACAGTTTGCGCAGCGCCTGAAGACCTACGCCAAAATGGACTTTTTTGTCTTGCCGGTCGCATCTGATAAGGCAGCACGCGATAAGGTTTTGGCGCAAATCTCAAGTTACAACACAGTTATTGTGGGCGTGGACGGCATGAGCAAATCCGCCTCCAAAAACTTTGGGATCAGCGAAGGGACCAAGGCCCTGATGAAGGAATTGGACACGCCCGGGCGTGAAGTGATCGCGGTTTTGTTTGGCAGCGCTTATGGATTGAAGAATTTCGGGAAGAATGAGGACGCGATCCTTGTGGCTTATGAGGACAAAGACGACGCCAAGGTCGCCGCCGCAGAGGCCCTCTTCGGCGGCATCAAGGTCGACGGCATCTTGCCGGTGACAGCCTCGCCGCAGTTCCCTGCAGGCACGAGCAAGGGCTACCCGAGCGCAAACCGATTCAAATTTGGCATGCCTGAGGCTGCTGGGATCGACGGATATATTTTGCAATCGATTGACGGCATCGCGCAGGAGGCCATCACTGCGGGCGCGACACCCGGCTGCGCCGTGCTCGTGATGCGCGGCAACACCATTGTTTGGGACAAGGGTTATGGCCGCACGGAATACAACGGCGCAGGCAAAGCGGTCGATCCTTACAGTACGCTGTACGACCTCGCATCCGTGACCAAGGTCTGTGCTACGACTGTCGCGACCATGAAAATGTACCAAGACAAGCTCATCGACATCGAGGAAAGCGCATCCACTTACGTGACCGCGATGAAGGGGCGCAACCTCAACAGCATCAAAATCAGGAATTTGCTCCTGCACAATTCGGGCTTGGTGCCCTTCATTCCATTTTACCAAGAAACGTATAACAAGGCCGGCCTGAAGCCCGGCTTGTACAGCCAAAATCCAAGCGATACATTCTGCGTGCCGATCGTCGACGGACTTTTCATGTGTGGCGCCTACCAAGACACCGTCTGGGAAATGCTCATGAACAGCCCTGTGAAAAGCGATCACAAGATGCGTTACAGCGACTTGAGCATGATCGTGATGCGCCGTGTATTGGAGGGAGCCTCGGGCGTAAGTTTTGAGAAATACTTGGATTCGGTGTTTTACAAGCCCCTCGGCATGGACAATACCTGCTTCAATCCCGCGATCAAAATGCCCAAGAAAACTTGTGCACCGACCGAGATGGATGAGTTGTGGCGTCACAAAAAGATACAAGGCTATGTGCACGATCAGAGCGCGGCGGTGTTGGGAGGCGTGAGCGGGAATGCGGGCCTGTTCAGCAACGTCTACGACATCGCCAAACTGCTGCTGATGGTCAAGGAGGGCGGCAGTTCGGGGGATCAAAAGTATTTTGACTCCACGACCGTAGCCTATTTCACCAAGCGGCAGCAGGGCGACAACCGACGTGGCCTCGGCTGGGACAAGGCCGATCCTGGGCATGGCAGCTCTTGCAGCGACCGCGCAAGCGCCCTCACCTACGGCCACCTCGGCTTCACGGGCATCTGCGTCTGGGTCGACCCGCAATACGACCTCGTCTACGTCTTCCTCAGCAACCGCACCTGGCCCGACGCCGAAAACAAAAAACTGCAACAGCTCGACATCCGCAACCGCATCCTCGACAAGGTCTACGAAGCGATCTACGCCTGGGAAAAGCGAGAGAATGTTTGAGGTTTTGTATTTTGGCTGATTGGGCTTGTTGGGATGGAGTTTCCTTGATTCCTACCATCCAAAATTTGCTTGTTGCATCAGTAGGATAGGATGTCCTTGAGCAGCAACCGCAAAGTTCGCAGAGATCGCAAAGAAAATGTTGGCCTGTTGTTTCCCTATTAAGATTGCGGGTTTCAATTCGGCGACAGACTTTTCATTCGCCCAAGCTTGACGACATTCGAAACTTTGGAGTTTGAATGGAAGCGTGTAGCCGCAATGCTGCCCAAGTCGCTACGGATAACGAGCTTTGCATTCGCAGCGAAGTATCCCCCCACCCAATTCCCCAAAAATTCTTCCTATCTTCATGTCACCAAAGACGACCACGGCCATGAAGAAGTCCATCATTTTCCTATTCCTCTGCTTGCTCACCGTTGCGGCGGCGCAGGCTGAAAATCCCTTTTGGCGGCTGCCTTGGGCGCAATTTGCGCAACCGAGCGGCTCATCCAAGGATGGCTGGTACCTGCAAGACTGGGCGCGACTCACCGTGCTTGACGATAACGACAAATACAAAGAAGCCCACGAACTCGCCACCAAAATCTACGACCGCGCCAAGGCCGACGGCAATCAGCCGCAGATGCTCAAGGCTTTGTGGTATGTGCTGGAATTCAACAAACACCTGGAAAAGCGCTCTGCAATGATCAACCGCCTGCGTCTGGAGCAAGAGCTAGCGACCGCGCCGTTTCCGATGGAGGCCTTGTTGCACGCTTGGCTCGGCGACCTGCTATTGGATATGCATGGGACTTTGCTGCGTTATAATCCATCCAATGGTTCGCTTGCCGACTCTGACTGGACGCATTGGCCTGCGGATACGCTTTGGATCATGGGTATGCAGCACCTGGAGGCTTCGATCGTCCCGGTAAATGAACTGCAACAAATCCGCTGCGCGTCATTTGGCCCATTTCTCAAGGTGTGGGGTGATTTGCATGGTGCAAATAACTTGTATGATCTGCTGGCCTGGCGCGCCCTCGACAACCTCAGGGAGGCTAGCTTTGATGATCCCCGACGCGACAAGTGGGATGATCCATTTTTGTTGCAAGACACCGCCGTTTTTGCATCTGACCTTGCGTTTGTGCAGCATCGGTTTGGGAAGGGGCAGACGCGCTCGGCGCGCTTGGCTTCGCTTCAAATCTTTCAACGATTTACCGATGTCCACCTTCGCGATGCCGACAAGGCTGTTTTGATCGCAATCGGCAGCCGCCGCTTGCAATTCGCAGAGACGTTTTATTTGGGCGTAGACAGGAAGGCTTTGATTTACAGTGCCTACCAAAGTGCCTGTCAAACTTATAGTGCACATGACTTGAAATTGCGTTACGCGCAATCATTGTTCGAATGTCTCGACAAAATGCAAGACAGCACTTGGCAACGCATCGGCGACCCGACCTTGGGAAGAAGAAAACGCATCGAGCAGGTGTTGTCGACTGCGATTGCTTCGCATCCTGAAGCGGAAAACGTAAAGCGCATGCGAAATCAACTAACGAGCCTATTCGCCCGACGAGCGAGGATCGCGCTCCATCCATTGTTGAGTCCGGGCGAGGATATTGCGGTCGATCTGAGCTATGCAAATTGCGACTCGGTTTGGGTGCGCATCGTGCACCGGCCGCCTCACGTGGGCAAAGGCTACTGGGACTTGCACACACTGCGCCACCTGCCGCATGTGCGCGATACGCTCGTGCTCGTGCAACAGTTTGACGACCATATATTGCATCACAAGCCGCTCAAATTTGCTGGTTTGGAGCAGGGCGAATATGTATTTCTCGTTTCCACCAATGCGAAATTCAATCCTAAAATATCGGCCGTGAGCAGCAGCGGATTTGAAGTCGGGAGCTTTGAATGGATCTCGCTGCATCACCGCGACCATCGCAAGGAGTTGCTTGCATTGGACCGCCGGTCGGGGCAGCCGATTGCGGGTTTTGAGGTCGCCTACGGGCGGCATCGGCGGGCCATGGCTGCGCGCAATACGTTTTTCAGTGATTTTTGGGGCAGGGTGTCGGTTCCCGAAAGCATTTACAAGCAGCGAGCCCGCTACCTGAGCCTGCAACGTGGTGAGGAGGTACATGTGAAGCGCCGAAAAAAGGTCTTTGATTATATTTCTTCGCGCGTGAGCAAGGTCGACACGCTGACCTTGATTTTCACGGATCGCGCGCTCTACCGCCCTGGGCAGGTCATCCATTTCAAGGCCATCATGGTGCGCGACAGCCTTGGCGAGCAGCAAGTGATATCTGGCTTCAAGACTTCAATTTCGCTCAAGAGTCCCACCCGCGATATTTTATACACAGGGCAATTCCAAACAGATGCATTCGGCTCATTTTCAGGACTAATCTCTCTGCCGCAACGGAGTCTCAATGGTAAATTGACTCAAGTTTCGCACCTCAAAACTATGCAGTTTGAGGGCTGATTATGCATAATAAAAAAGTGGTGTTTCATAGGCTAATTTATTAACTTAGAGGCTCTTACATCTTCAAGTCCAAATCAGTCTAAAAACACCACTTATCAA
>JANPHP010000009.1:0-2429 GCA_031424495.1 Bacteroidota bacterium
ATGTCTACAGTTGCTGCTTCAACAAATCCTACGTTTTGGGTACTTATCCACAACAGTCGATCAGGGAGATTTGGGATGGATCTATGCTCAAGCAGCAGCGCAAAGCGATCAAACAATGTGACCTTTCCCTGGGGTGCCAAGGTTGCCATTCGCTTATCAAATCTTCCAATATCAATGCATTGCCGATATTGAGCTATGATCGTTTTGCCCGTCGCAACCGTGGGTATCCAGCGAAGATGGATTTTGAGTTGTTCAATACGTGCAATTTGGAATGCATCATGTGTCGGGGCGAATTTTCAAGCACAATCCGCAAAAATAGGGAAGGCTTGCCGCCGATCGAGTCGCCCTACGATAATGCATTCTTTGATCAGGTAGAGGAATACATTCCCCATCTGCTCAACAGTCACTTTCTCGGAGGCGAGCCTTTCTTGATTCCGCAATATGTGGACCTCTGGGAACGCATGGCAGCACTCAATCCAGACATGTCGGTATCGGTGCAAACCAATTGCACGGTGCTGAATCAGCGCGTGAAAGACCTGCTGGAGCGCATGCAATTTGACATCAGCATCTCGATCGACTCGATCACGCCCGACAACTATGCATTGATTCGCAAAAACGGTCAGTGGGACCGTGTTTTGGAAAACCTGCGCTACTTCAGGGACTATACGCGCCGGCGCGGCACATTGCTCACGATGGCTTTTTGCCCGATGCCCCAAAACTGGCATGAGCTGCCCCAAGTCGTCGATTTTTGCAATGAATGGGAGATGCCGCTCATGTTCACGACCGTCGAGTCGCCGCCCGAGTGCAGCCTCTCCCCGCTCCCATCCGCCAAACTCGCGGAAATGGAAAACCAGCTGCGCGGTCATTTCCATCCAGAAAAAACGCCCTTGCAACGCCAAAATCGCCAGAGTTACCAAGACCAAATCACCCAAATCGCCGTTTGGCGGGCCGCAGCAGCCGACCGAGAATTGGCAGGACTCAGTGCACCAGCACAAAATTTTGGAGAATACATCGCTCAAATCGAGGCGCTGATCGCCCACGAAGGCAGCCATTCTGCGGCCGAAGCCAAGGAAATGGCCGCGGCCATCGCCACCAAGCTACAATTTGTGCTCGATGTAGCCGCCGACAATGGGCAAGGCGAGGCTGCAACTGCAAAAATGATTGCCACCGCTCCGACTTTGGTCATCAGATCGGTGCCTAGTCTGCAAAAAGAAGAGTTGTTGTCACTTTTCAAAAGCTTCGTGATGCCCATCGAATAGCCATTCCCCGCAGAATTTCCCTAAAAATCTGCTGGATGAAGAATTCCTGACGGATAATATCAGCCATTCTCCCGAAAGCCTCGTATTACCCAAGGGTTTTTCTAAATTTGCCGATTATCCTTATCATGGTGCCCCGTTTGGTTTGCTTTGCGGCCCAACGTGCTCGGCCCACAAAACATTGACGCGAATGCAATACCATCTACTCGTTACACTTCCATTCTTTCTATTGTTGCACACGGGCTTGGCGCTCACATTTAGAAAAGCAGGCGAAAGCTGGTGGAAAGGCCTCATTCCACTTTACAATGTATATGTCTGGCTGCAATTGATCGGCCGCCCCAAGTGGTGGATCGTTTTTTACATGATCCCCGTCTTGAATTTTGTGATGGGTATTGGTATCATTTTGGACCTGATACGGTCATTTGGCAAGCAAAAATTTCTCGACCACATGTTGGCGGTGATTTTTCCCTACATCTATTTCGTCTACCTAGGCCTCAACAAAACCGACCAATACCAAGGCAAATGGTCGGACTTGGCGCCTTCTGAAAAGAAAAAGGGCCAAGGACGCGAATGGATGGATGCGATCCTCTTTGCGGGTATGGCTGCATTGCTCATTCGCACACTCATGTTGGAGGCCTTTATGATTCCGACGACGTCGATGGAAGGCTCACTTTTGGCAGGCGACTTCTTGTTTGTGAGCAAATTTCACTACGGTGTGAGGATGCCGATGGCGCCGCTCTCCGTCCCTTTTGTGCACAACACCTTGCCTTTCACGACGGGATCTAAGTCTTATCTCGAATGGGCCTCGCTCCCCTATTCTCGCCTGCCCGCCTTGAAAGAGGTCAAGCGCAACGAGATCGTGGTTTTCAATTACCCAGACGACGATGTGAACCCCGACGTGCCCGAGTTGGGATTCATCAAAGTCATCAGCATGAAGCAAAACTACATCAAGCGCTGCGTGGCAGTGGGTGGTGATTTGCTGGAGGTGCGCAATGGTGAGCTGTACATCAATCAAGCAGCAGCTTGGAAAGCAAAGGATTTGCAGACCTCTTATGTCGTCTCTGGAATCGGCAAAAAGCAATTGGAAAAGCTTGGTTTCAGAATGGAGCCTAGCAGCAATGCAAACGCCAATGAGTTGAGCAGAAACGCAATGAATATCACCGACTTGTGGCG
>JANPHP010000010.1:0-5539 GCA_031424495.1 Bacteroidota bacterium
AATGTCAATGCGATTTTCTTATACATGTTCTTGATATTTTAAAATTTGATGAGGAATAAAACCTGAAGCAATAATAAGCAAAATCTCTGCCATGTTGCAAATTCGCTTTGAAAATGCAGGCTCCTATCCAGAATTTTACCGTTTTCTGATCTCCACATCGTTGAATTCAGCGTCTTTACCGGGCACATTCGGCGTTTTGCGCAGCTGATTCTTGATGATGTACTTTTGGTGGCGGTCATACATCCGCTTGCCTTTCATTCGAATTTTGAGGGTCTTGCGTTCCAACTTCGCCTTCTCCTTGGCCTGAATCTCAGCCTTTGTGGGCTTGGTTTTCAGATCCTTCTTGAATTCTTTCCAGCGCTGCTTGAAACTAACCTTTGGCTTCGCCTTTTTCTCCGCTTTTGCCTGTGCGCGCAGCGCACGTTTGGCCCGCATCCTTTTCTTATGTGCTACCCGCAACTGCTTGAAATTCATCTTGCGGCGCTCTTCCTTCGTTAGCTTTTTGAGTGCTGCGTCCAAATCTTTGGGATTTCCCTTGCCGGTGAGACCACCTTTGCCTGTAACTGCTGAGGTGCCTGCTGTATCGCTAGCGAGGGTATCGACCAGCAACGTGTCGATGCCGACAACCAGGGAGTCGCCAGGTAGTCCGCCTTCAGGCACGGTCGGCAAGGTATCCTCGGCCACGAATGGCAGGGGAGCGGGAAGGTAAATGCTGTCTTCGAGCAAATGCATGATCTCAAATTCGACATCTTCGATTTCCCACAGCAAGGTATCCAAGCGCAATTTGAGGGGATCGCGCTCCATTTCCTTGCGGTAGATCACACCATTGACCCAACCTGGCAATACGGGCCGCTCAGCTTCGCGCCAAAGGAATCCGTCGAGCTGATTTTCCTTGTACAGCACCATGTGGATCGGGAAAAATTCACCCTCAGGCTTGTCTTTAAATAGGATGCGATTGGGTTTGTTTTCCTTGAAGTCGATGAGCATGTCGCTGCAACGGGCTTTGTTCATGCCCATGTACTGCTCCTTGTCGTCTTTGGTGAAGTAGATGCTCTCACTATTGCCAAAAATCCACATGGTACGCAGATTTTTGTCTTCAAACTTGGCAAACATTTGCTTGCCTTTGATTTGATTGTAGCCGACCGTATCTTCTTGGGTGATGATGAATGGGCTGCTTGGGATCGACATGGAGTCGATCGTGCCATATCGCATCTGCAGCATGATGGTATCGCCGGTGATTTGGCTCTTCTCAGACCACAAGGCAGGCGATTGGTAGAAAAACATCAGCGAATCATCGTACCAATACGCAAGCGAGTCACAGACGCCCTGCATATCCTTGGTAAGGAAAAATGCATCACCAGAAGCCATAAAATAGCGCTTGTCTTCAAGGGTGTCCTTAAAGGTGCTCAGTGTATCTGCAAACAGAAACAAGGTATCGTTGTCGAGTCGCTGCACAGCAAATGCGCTGTCGGTTACAAAGGTCGCCTCCGTTTTGGACCTGAACTCACCATATTTCCCAAAAACCGTGAGGCTGCTGTCAATTTGCTCTAGCCTGATGGCGCCATGGGCCTTGCCAAGGTCGCGTCCCTGGTCATATTCGATGGTGTCTGCGTATAGTGTATAAGTAGTGTCGCCGATCGAGGCATTTTGATGGAGCAAGGCGTACTTATGATCGGTATCATAGTAACCATCCTCGGTGTACATGCTGTTCACCGAGTCATTGACCCAAGTAGGTGCCAAGAAAAATGCGACTTTGGTACCCGTATTGTAGCCCAGTGTATCGGTGACCATCGTGAAGCTGGGATTGACCAATTTCACACCCTGCTTGAAATAGGCCATTTCCGACTTAGGATAATAGTAGCCCTTTTGGCTCGTGAGTACGTTGTCGTCACTGGTGATCTCACCTTTGAGCAAGTACTCGGCGTAGTCCTGAATGCGGTAGTAGGAGAGGTGAGGGGTGCGCAAGACCACGCGCTTGTCTGTGAGGACCACGTGGTCCCAGAAATCGATGATCTTGGTATTGCCGTTGAAAGTGAGGCGGTCAGCTGTGATTGTGCGCCGCATCGAGTCGGGCATGTGTTGGTTCATCACGATCTTCACCCGTCCAAACGCCTCTATATAATTGCTGTCTACATATTGGTATGCGCTGTCGCAGTAGAGCACGGCCGTGTCTTGCCGCAAGATCACATGCCCGAGTAGTTTGCGAATGCGTATGCTGTCTGCCCCGAAGGTTGCATAGTAAAAGACGTCGGTCGAGTCGATGATGATTTGGTTGCCACCGTCCACAGGCTTCGGTGGGAGCGGGGCAACCTGTTGTGCCTGAGCGGTCACGCACAGCAGCCATAGGCCCAGCAAGCTTGCAAGGGTCTTCAAACTGATATATATGTTACGCTGCTGCATTTCAAGAAAGCCGCCAAATTACGACAAAAGCCATTGCCCCTCCAATTGCAAATCCAAAGTTGAGGCGTCAAACAGCCTTTTCGGGCTAGGTTTTCAACAAAATCCACTTAGACCTGCTTATTATTGCACTAAATCCCTCAATTCGGATGCCAAATATCATCGACCGCGTCACAAATTTCATTTCCCAGCAGGCGATGCCGCCTCCGGGGAGTACTGTGGTGTTGGCTCTGAGTGGTGGGCTTGATTCGGTGGCACTATTGCTGATACTACAGGAATTGAAATACAAGTTGACCATCGCGCATTGCAACTTTGGCTTGCGCGATGAAGCTTTGGAGGATGAAGCTTGGGTGCGTGCGCTCGCTCGGCAGCACGGCATACCTCTATATGTGCGTCGATTTACAGCAGCAGATTTTGCGCATTACGCAGGGGAGGGGACGCAGCAGGCGGCCCGCAAGCTGCGCTATGCTTTTTTTGAGGAGGTCATGGCCGCGCAAAGCATCGCCTTTTGCGCGACAGCCCACCATGCCGACGATCAGTTGGAGACCCAGGTGATGTCTTTTTTCAGGGGAAGCGGGAGGGAATTGCTCCATTCTATCCCTGCTGTTCGCGGTGCGTATTTCAGACCCCTACTGCCAATCCGCAAGCACGAATTGCAGGATTGGCTGCAAGCACGTGGCCAAGACTGGCGCCATGACCGCTCCAATGACAAGGACGCCTATCAGCGCAACCTCGTTCGCAATCAATTGCTGCCGCTCTTGGAGCAGCTACAACCCAATTTTCGGGAGCATTTTGCAGCGCAGGCCGAGCGGCATGCGGCGCAGATGACCTTACTGGATCAAACCATGGAGGCCATGCTACCGGCAGTCGTGGTGATCGAGGGGAATGAAAGCAAATTGGATTGGGAGGCATGCATGGGGCAATGGGGAGCGACGCAGGCCATGGTTTTTGTGGAATGGTGGCTGGATCGGCAAGGCTTTTGGGCTGGACAGATCACCGAATTGATGAAATTGCTGCAATCAGCCACTGGAGCTCGGATGCAATTTGGAAGGCAAGAGGTCTTGCGTGATCGCCAATGGCTGATCCTGCGCCAGATTTCGGATGCGCCATCGATGGAGGTGATGACGTTGAATTTTGACCTGGAGCAAATATGGCAATGGGACTATGCAGGCGAAAGCCTGCAATCGCGGCCTGTTCCCAAGCCAAAACAATTTGATGGAGCTCTTGGCATCGAGTCACATTGGTTGGATCCGCAAAAGCTCATTCTCCCGTTGCGCATCCGTCCTTGGCAAAAAGGAGATCGTTACCAGCCGCTAGGGCTGCGAGGAACCAAACTTATCAGCGATATTCTCATCGACCAAAAGCGCAATCAATGGGAAAAGGACCAAGCATGGGTCATCGAGGATGCCGAGGGAATCATTTTGCTATCGGGCTATCGCATCGCGCAAAGGGTCGCCCTTACCACGGAGTCCTCACAGTGCATCCAAATTACCCGCCTCAATGCTACACGCAGTGCCTCCCAAGGCCATTGAGCGAGGAGTTCTAGTCGATTCGCTCCTGCAATACAGCTTGATATTCGTCGCTGCATTCACCAACCTATATATAGCAGCGTCAAGTACTATATAATAATAGCAAACATAGTTGATCACCGAGGGCCATTCTCACCACCGCAAAGCCTCCAAAGGTTGTGATCCACTTCAGCACTGTGTAACTCATCCGTATTCATGACCTTGCCTCGCCCACATGGATTGCGTAGGTTCGAACCCAAATTAGTTCTGAATGAAATCCAAGACGCTTGTCATCACCCTTTCCCTATTCGCAACGCTGCTCAGCTGGGCCTGCGTGGAAAAATCACCCGAAGCAGGTTCGGGCATTGCCGCCATCGACACGACTGCCATCGATACCGCTTCGCCAGAGGCTCGTTTGCGCAGATTTACCGAGCAGCTCAAGTTTGGCCCCAAAAATTGGAACCTCTGGTATCAGCGTTCCCTTGCGCTCTATGAAATGGGAAATATGCCGCGCGCGATGGAAGACATCGACAAAGCCATTGAATACAGTATTACCGAACCATCGGCCTACCACCTGCGCGGCTTCTATTATTATGTGCAGAAAGAGGACAGCGCCGCGCTGCGCGATTTCCAGCGAGCCGCCGACCTGCAATCAGAAAATCCTGAGACCTATTATCAAATCGGAAACATCTATTTCTTCCGGCGCAACTACGGCAAGGCAGAGGAGGCCTATGATCAAGCGATCAAGCTGGACTCCTTGGAACCCACTTATGTCTTTGCAAAGGGGCTCATGCGCAAGCAGCAAGGGCAGATCGACAAAGCAATTGCACTCTACAACGATGCACTCAAGTGCGACCCCACCTTTGTCAAAGCACTGTTGGCCCTGCACGACGTCTATCTCATCGACAAAAACAATCCCGACCAGGCCTACGTGTTCAATGAGCGGGTATTGCTCATCGACTCGACCCAGGCGCTAGCGCATTTCAACCAAGGAAACTTCTTCATGGTGCGAGCGAGCAAGGTCACCGACCCCAAACGGGCGATCGATTATGAAGCATTGATGAAAATTGCGATTGCGGAATATGCCTCAGCATTGAAGTCGGATCCCAAATTTGTGCAGGCGCTCTACAACCGAGGGTACAGTTATTTCCTTCTGCATTCCTATGAACCGGCCCTGATCGACTTTTCTCGCATCACAGAACTAGATCCTTTTCACCGCGACGCCTTTTATATGAAGGCCAATATTCAAGAATTTCAGGGAGATCTTCCCAGTGCCCTCGCGAACTACAAGCGAGCATTGGAAATCGACCCAAAATTTAATGACGCAGCCGTCGCAGTCAAAGAGCTGACAGTTAAGCTAGAACACTAATTGCTGAAAAAAATATCAAGAAAAGATGAAAAAAAGTTGGGGTATAGTTTGCTAATGCAAAAACGCCCGTTACCTTTGCATCCGCTTTAGGGCAGTAACGAAAGTCTTCGAAAAAAAGATTTTCATTCTTTGAAAAAAAATGTTGCTAGTTAAGAAAAGGTTCTTAACTTTGCAGCCGCTTCTAACCAGAGGGGTTTTTGAAAAAAGATTCTAAAAGTTTTGAAGAAAAAGTTTGCAGAGTGAAAATAAGTAGTAACTTTGCAAT
>JANPHP010000011.1:0-14043 GCA_031424495.1 Bacteroidota bacterium
CATGTGCCCATCGGCCAGAGGCCTCGGGCTCTCGGATCACCCCCCACCCTTCGCCAGCCGCTTCCGCATCCTGCTCAGCGACTCGGGCTTGATGCCGATATAACTGGCGAGCTGATATTGTGGTACGCGCTGCACGAGGTCGGGTCTGGACTTCTGCAATTTAAGGTAACGCTGCTCGGGCGTGTCGGTCATGAAAGAGGTCATCTTTTGCTGCTGCGCCACGAAAACAGCCTCCATCACCTGCCGGGAAATGGTCTCAAAGCGGGGAAATTGTTTGAAGATTTCCCGGGCTTGCTGCTCATTGCCCATGGAGACCGTCGTGTCCTCGTTGCAGACCCAATAAAAATTGACCGGCTGCGTTTGCGAAAAACCATTGAGCGCAATCACCCATTGCTCCTCGGTGAAAAAATCTGTGGTTTTTTCCTCCCCGTCGACGATGGAATATTGGCGGATGCAGCCCTCCAATACAAAGTAGGAATTCACCGAAATCTGGCCTTCCTGCAGCAAAAAATCGCCCTTTTTGTAGTGCCTCACAAGCATATTGTCGGCAATGGCTTGTGCCTCCGCTGGCGAAAGCGGACTGATGCTGGAGAAATGTTGGACGAATTTATTTTCCATATTGGTGTCCCATGAACCGAAAGATACGTGCTACGTTTCAAAACCACTGCTGCCTGCGGCACCTTTTTCTTCTTCGCGGCATTATCCAACAGCAGCAAGGCCCTTCCATGTATGCGCAATGCAGATTCAAAAACTGCCAATTACGATCAGGGCCGCTCAACGCGAATCCGCAGCTCCACAATAAATTCCGAAATACCCGCATCAGGTACGCTAATCCGACAAACATGGAAAGCAGATCTCAGTTGGGCCAAAACAAGAACCATGTTTTCGCGCTGATTCAGTCCTTCAAATTGGTCGAAATACCCTGATTTGCCCTTTTTTACACTGATCGCATAGGTCGCTGCGATTGTTTCCGCGTTTAAGGTCCACCATTGCGGAGCTTGCCGCAAACGGTTGGTAAAAGACTCATCTATTCCGTCACAATTGCAAATGGGGTAGATAGCTGCAACCCCTGAATCAAGCCGCGCATAAACAGCATTTACATCCACACGGATCCGCGGATCGTCTGAGTGATCTGTCAGCGGAGATGGATGGTCGTTGGAAATCGGTTGTTGTATTTCCTTGGACCGATGGCATTGCATCAACGAAAACATTGCCGAGACACCCAGCACAAACAGGAAAAACCTTCGTAACGAAACCATGTTGGCCCTGCGCTTCATAAATCACTCGCCTAAAAATTCAAATAATCGGGCGTCTGCGTGAGCTCTGCCCAGCGCGCGGCCAGGAATCTTGCATAGCCGAAGCCATGCATGCCATAAGTCCCGAGCGAGTGCCCGTCATTGACCTCCACCAATTTCATTTGGCCCTGCGCATCGATCCCGAAATCCAAAGCATAAGCTGCAGGCGCTTGCGTAAAATCGGCAACCGCACTTTTCACCACATCGGCATCGATGCACGTGTCCCAAGCGCCTTTGTAGCGCCTCACATCCATAATCTTCCCATAACGTATAAAACAACGCCATTCGGTCTTAAAATCCACCAACTCAGAGCACCAAATCTCGGTCGGTTTTGCAGGATCCCGCAGGCCGATAAAGTCCCTGAATGCGCTCATTACCTTGCCCGTAAATTTTTTGGTCTCCTGCTTGGGCTTCGCAAATACCGGCCAACTGCGCTCATCCTCCATCAGCTCCTCCAAGGTCGTCGACCACACCCTCCGCCCGAGGTATTTTTGCAATTCAGCAGGATAATCAATTTCCCCGACAGGCCGATCGATGCCCAAAAGGGCGAGCCGTTTGCGCACATTGCCGATGCCCCCGACGACGACATGCGAGGGGTTCAGGTCGGGAATATCTTCCGCAGACACGTATTTCTCCGTTTGCCATCCCACAATCTTGAATCCCTCATGCGCGACGTAAGCATTGACATTGTAGAAATTTCCATCGGCGTCGGTCTGGATATAAGCCTTCAGGTTGTCGTAGTCTTCCATTTTTTGTGTTTTGGGTGAATGGGAATGCGTTTTGAAATTGTGGCAAATACTCAATTGGGATGGGATGGGGCACTATCGCGCAGCTGCAAAACGCCCCCGACAGCAGCCGTCAGCAGCGGCAATATCGAGATCATGAAGCGGGCCTCCTCGCCCACCTCGCCTGCGGCGAACACGCAGCTGATGAGCAGCGTGATCACCAGCAAAATCGCCTCGGGCCTGCCCCAGGCCGCCCAAGTCGCGCGACGCAGCGGTGCACGCAGCGTCTGCCAGCCCTGCAACAGCAAGCCGACCAAGACACTCAAGCCGCCCAGCCACACGGCAGGGCGATAGAGCAGATTCAGCCAGCCGGGATTTTGAGCCATGAACAGGACAGTTTTGGGGCGGTAAAACTCCACCAGCCGGGTCGCAATATGGCCCGCTGCTCGCACAGGCTGCCGCAATATGGCCTGCTGCACCTGCCGCTTCAGGACCTTATTGTAAGCCGTGTGGCGATCGGTATTGATATTGTCGAATCCGCCCTCATACAGCGGCGGATCATCCTTGAACTCACTTGGCACAGGCCCCGTGAATTCTGCCCAGCTTTTTTGCATGTTGAAGCCGTCGAAATTGGTCCAATGTACCTGACCGTGGCAGACGATTTGTTTGAGATGCCATCCGCCCGAAAACAGCACAATCGGCAGCAAAAAAAGCAGGTAATAGCGTATCGGCAAGGCGCGCATAGCCAGGAAGGTACCCAGCAGGAAAAAGGGCATCAGCGGGAAAATGAGCGTGCGGGTGAGTTCCAGCAGGCTCAGCACAGCTCCCGCCAGCAAGGCAAACCAAAAAAGCTGCCGATCGGTGGATTTTCCAGCACGCATGTGTTTTAATACCGCCAGCCAACCCAAAATCATGCAGGGCATGAGCATGTCATACATCTCGGGATTGCCCTTGTGCATGTAACGAATGGCGACCGCAAACACCAGCGACATGCCCCCCGCAAGCAGCACCTGCCACCGCGTGCGCGCAAAGAGCGTCGTGGACCAGTAGGCATTGAGGCCGATGCTCAGCGGATACAGCACATAGGAAAACATGGCCGTCGTGCCAAAAATGAGTTGCGCGCTCACTTCCAAAAACGCCCATATCGGCGAAATTCCCGTCTGCAATCCGCCGAGAAATGCCCAGAGATCGCCCCAGGTATGAAAGTCCTCGGGGCGGTAAAGATGCTGCCAATCGAGGTTGATGGTGCCCGGAATCGTGGTATTGAGGCCAAATGAAAGCACAGCAACGAGCAAACCGATCACGATCCGCGACTTGCGGGCATCGTGCCAGATGTTTTCGATATGCGCGGCGAGTGCCATGGATCGAAATTTAGGCGGTTTTCAGGAGAATGCAATTGGGGGGAGTGGCGGATGTGCTTAGGCTGATGACGGATCCGTTCAAAAGGCAATTCCATCCAAATCGACCCAGCCCTTTTTGATGGCATACACGATCATGCCGGCCGTGTTGCGCACGCCCATTTTTTCCATGATGTTTTTGCGGTGCCCCTCGACCGTGCGGGGAGAAATGAACAATTTTGCACCGATCTCTGGATTGGTGAGGCCACGGCACACGAGGTCCAAGGTCTCGACTTCGCGCTCGGTGAGCTGCACGAGTCCGCTGAAGGTCGGCTTGAACTTGTCGCCCTTCACGATCTTGGTGAGCAGCGCCCGTGAGACGCGCTCATTGAAATAGAAGCCCGACTCGACCACCGCATGGATGGCCATCTCGACCTCGTCAGGATCAGACTCCTTGAGCAGGTAGCCATTGGCGCCCAGCTCCATGAGGTGCAAGATCATGGCATCGTCTTGGTTCATGGTGAGCATGATGACCTTGATCGCGGGGTGATCTAGACGGATGCGCTTGAGGGCCTCGATACCGTCCATCTCGGGCATGGAGATGTCGAGCAGGATTACATCAGGCTTGGCGCCGTCGGCGAGGTGTTGCAGCAGTTCGAGGCCATTGTTGGCCTCAAAGTTCACGGCGAGGTCCTCGACATCCTCCAACAAGGCGATCATGCCCTTACGAAAGAGCTTGTGGTCGTCGGCGAGGGCGACTTGGATGGTGGATTTCGGGTCGGGCGTGGTCAAAGGCATTTCTATTTCCACCAAAGTACCAAAATTTGAGGGAAGGTTGTATTGGGCAAACGGATAGCATCCTCGATCCTATAGTTCGCAAGGGCTAAACAGGTAGGAGAATTTGCGCCGCAAAGCCTGCCCCAGGCGCGCTTTGCAAGTTGAGCGATCCACCCAGCGCATCCACCCTGCTCTCCATGCCCCGCAAGCCGAGGCCGTTGCTGCTGCCCTTGATCGCCACCAGGTCAAACCCGACGCCATTGTCGCGGAAGTCGATCTTCAAGCCCTGTGCATCATGGCCGAGTTCCAGCAGCCGCTCTGTCGCCTGCGAATGTTTGAGCGAATTGGCGATCAACTCCTGCACGACGCGGTAGAGCGTGAGCTCGGTGCGGATGGGCAGGCGGGGCAATCCAGCGGCGGCTCGGCATTGAAAGGGCAGGCCCGAGAGCTGGGCGGTCTTGTCGGCGAGTTGGGTCAGGGCTGCGGCCAATCCCAGGGTCTCCAGGCTCGGCGGCAGCAGGTCGTGCGAGATGGCCCGCACCGAACCGATGGCGGCATCGAGGAGGCCGCAGGTTTCATCAAAGCCCTCGTGGGCGATGCCCTCCTTGGCCAGCTTGCGCTCTGCGCGCTTGATGCTCATCTTCACGGTCGAGAGCATCGCGCCCACCTCGTCGTGCAGGTCACGCGCGATGCGCATGCGTTCGCTCTCTTGCGTGTCCACGATGGCCGCCATTTTTTGCCTTTGCGCATCGGCCTCAATCTCTTGCATCCTCACTTTTTGGGCCATCACCCGCCGCTGATAGATCACAATAAAAAATGCCACCAGCACGACGAGGAGCAGGATGATGGCCGTCGAGACCAGGAAAATGTTTACGATTTCTGCGGATGAGCCTTGCATGACATACCGATTGCGTAGCAGATATTGGTGAGGATGATGAGGAATGCGCGGATGAGGAAGACGTCAAAAAAAACTTGGTCTTCCAGCAACAAAATATAATCGACCGTGAACGATAACAAGAGTGTACCGGCAAAAAAGATCAAAAAACCAAGTGAAACCCAAAATAGAAATTCTTGCTCCACACGCACGACGATCATCTCGCGGTAGGTCTTGAGGAAATATAGGCATGCAACCAAGATCATCAATGTGCTTTCAGCGGCAAGGAATGTGGAAGGAGGGTTCCACATTCCTTCGCCGCAACAGGCATTTGCAATCCCAGCTAGAGCAATGACTGCCGAAACTCCAAATTGTAACTTCACGCCCTTAAACGTAACACCCTCTACCCAAAACAAAAAGCCAAAAACGGAAGTTTCCACGATCACGTGTAGGTGAAACAATGGATAATTTGAGATTCCGAGCTGCGTCAAGCAAACGCCAACCCCTTGATTGAGCAAAAAGAACAACGACAGCACCATCAATATCCGTTGGCCTATTGTCAACCTTCTGAGGTGGCACAATGCGACGACGAGCGGAGCCAAAGGGGCTAGCAATGCAGTGAAAATCAGTGGATGCATCGATGATTGATGGGTTTCAATCGCAATTAATCAAAAAGTCCTTTCCCGCAGATTTTCGGACAAGGGGCGGCAAAGTCCATGTATTCAAAGTTGCTGCTTCCGGTCTCGACCTTGTCGGCGCGGATCACGAGGTCGATCACTTGGCCTTGTTTTTGGCCTCGTGAGTCATAGTGGTGTACACAAGCGGTATCGACATGGTGGGTTGCCAAATTGACCACAATTTTTTCAGAAGCCTTATCTCGTATCTTATGAAGGGCAGATTTGTTGAACGTATAACTGTTTACAGGAAAGTACTTGGAATCTGTGTCTGGGTAATATTCCGTGGTCCATGCCTCGGCGTGCTTCTTGGCGACATTGGTATCCACAAAATACTCGTAGTTTTTTCCAAACCTACTGATAGCAGACATCAAGATGGGACCCTTTTGGCCATTCGGGGTCTTGTAGCTGTCACTACAACTGTTCGGATCCACATTCACCATCATCAGCGCCAACTGATTTGTGGTCAGGCTGTCATTGAACCTCCATCCAAAATAAATGCGCACGGACTCGCATGATGGGCAAGCCGATTCCAAGATTGCGAGATTTTTGAGTTTAAAGCCTCGGCTACTATCCAAAAGGCTGTGCTCGCGCGCCTTCAGGTCGGCAATCCATGCGTCCTCCCAAGTATTCACGCACGACAACTTGACTTTGCGGTCACCACCACAGGAATTGGAGTCATTCCCTGTCGAATCACATTGGTGGCACAAAGAAACCAATGGTATCGCAGAATCTCCGGACGGGACAGCATATCCCATCTGCCCATTCGGCATTTCAGGCGTCTTCGCAGGCTCACTACAGGCATAAATGCCCCAAAAGAGGGCGGCTGCAACAAGCCATAGGTGGATTTTGGTTTTCATCGAATTACAAATTTTGTGGTTAAAATTGGAAAAGAAGTCACGACATGCGGCCGATAGACGGATCGCTGTCGAAGGTAAGCGAAATCAGCCGTTTAACCTCTCTATTGGTTCATTATCGTATTCCACTATGCTGACTGCCAATCATGCTTTGCGCAGGAGAATGACTTGCGCCATGCTCCTACCAAGCAATGAATTTGTGATCAAAAGGCATTCAACAGAACCAGAAGGTCGATGCTCAGGCTGAGAAGGCAATCCCCGTCAGCAAGACGACCCTGTCATTGCTGATCACCGGCGAGGCATCTGCAGGCATTTCTGCATTCACCGTAGCGACCACGGTACCCCCAGGATCGGTAAGGGTAAAGCTGAGGTGCCAGGGATTTTCGGTGGGAAGCGCATTGTCGGTATTGTACAGTGAGATTCTCAAGACATTCTCCCCGGGAACGGGTACAAACGGGACGTTGATGTTGAGCGCTGGATCATGGTCGATAAGTCCGCTGTCATAGATGGGGTTCAGATTGAGAGAAACCACCGCGCGATTATCGATGTGTTGAAAATTGAGATTCCAAAGTAACATAATATTTATTCGATCAATTTTGTGGCCTACTCTTTATTGGATTTTCGGCATCCTCCATTATTCCCCGAGTACTTTCTAGAGATCACGCGTTGAAAAGCAACCATGCGCCATAAACTGGCGAATCGATGATCGGCTTTTCCGTGGCAGGAATTGCGCAATTGACCGTTTGGATGACAACCCCCTTGTCGTTGGTAAGGGTATAGGAGATGTGAGAAGGATTTCCCAAGGGTGGTGGCCCACTGGTATTCAGCAGGTTGATGATGAGCATATTTTCTCCTGAGATGCAATCAATGGGGACATTGAGATTGAGTTCCGGATCATTGTCGACGGTGCCGCTGTCATAGGTGAGCACATCGTTGAGATATACCTGCACCACGTTGTCGATGTGCGTGAAATTAATATTCCAAGTTGCCATACTAAATTATTTCAAATCGTTTTGCCTACTCGTGGACGGGATTTTCAGCATGCTCCCCGACCGACCGGCTGTGATAGCCGATTGATCTGGGACAAAGTTGCGGCGCTGAGGCAGGGCAAAACAGGCTGGGAATACGGGTTTTCACAAAACGCGTATTTCTACGTGCTTGCCACGCAAACACCCCCATTTTCTCAAAACGCGGCTTTCCACGCTGAAAAACCGTTTCGCAACCCCCCAACTTTGGAACATCAAATCGGTCAGAGATTCCTTGGGATGGATGGCCGATGAGATGACAGTGGAGCAGAACCCACTCAAAAAAACGGACCTGTTTCGCAGAGGTTTTCCTGCGGAGGCGGATTCTGAAAAGCCTTATGAGTAGGAATAATTATTCAATCTCAATTATCATGGGAAAAGGAGCATATTTGAACGGAATCAACAATTCCAACAAAACCGTCCAGCAATTTGAGTTCATTTCTGGCACCTGCATGAATGCAACTGGCTCGCCTGGCAAAGACAATGCAGCCCCTGGAGAGGCATTTGAGCAGCAATACATCGAGGCAAAATCCTCAGGTGCATGTGCCTCCAAAAACAGTACTGCGGAGTTCTATGTGAACTATCTTGATCCTAGCACTGGCGACTACGAATACTATGGTTCATTTATTTTGGTCGAAGCACGCAACAACTGGTCGCTTCAATCATCCACTGACAATGTCGACGTGTCCATTGCTTCAGGTGAGCAATTTGCGATCTACGTCACCGTAAGTTGACGAACCCAAGCAGTCGCATACCCACTAAACCAACCCAAAATCCCAGCATCTGCGCTGGGATTTTTGCTGTACCCCCTCTCGACGCCGACGCGTCCCCCCGCAAAAAAATCCCCTTCCCCATCCGTATCTTTCCCCAAAACCCGCATTATGAACCGCTAAGCCGTCCCTATGAATTTCAAAAAGCTCGCCGTCCTACTGGTCATCCTCACCGCCCTCACGACAAGCAAGGCATTGGCTTGCAGCATGTACAAGCTCACGGCCCAAGGCAAGACCATGCTCGGCAGCAACTACGACGCTTATTTCACGACCGCCAAGATTTGGTTTGAGAATCCAAGGCAGCCTGGCGAATGCGGTGCCGTTTTCACAGGTGACAACCCAGAGGGACCCAATGGCAATCGCCCGCAATCGGGGATGAATGCTTGCGGCATCGCCTTCACGGGCGCGGCCGTGCAAGACCAAAACATTTTGCCCGATCCACGCAAAAAACAAATCCCCAGCCTTGCGCAATATTTGAAGGACATTTTGCACCAATGCAAAACCTTGCAAGAACTGCACGACCATATTGCGCAATATGACCGAAGCAAATTTCCAGGGACGGTGTTTTTGTACACGGACCAAGCGGGTGATTACCTCATTGTGGAGCCCGAAAAGATGACCATGGGCCACGACCCCAAATTGGTGCTCTCCAATTTTTGCCCCTCCACGACGAGTTTGAAAGATGCGCGCAAACTCGATCGCTACCGCAATGGCCTCGATTTCAGGCATGGCCAAATCGATCCATCCCTGCGTTTTTGCACGGCCCTCTCAGACACGATGGCAGTGTGCCGCGCGCGCATCGGCGATGGCACATTGCTCACGACGATTTGGGACTTGCAAGCGGGCATCGTGTCCCTTTATTTTTACCACGATTTTCAGCATTTGGTGCAATTTGATTTACTGGCAGAGTTGGCCAAGGGCGATCATTCTTTGGACATTCCTGCGCTCTTTCCACCGAATGCAGAGTATGCGCGCTTGCTCGCCTACCAAACCCCGCAAAACAACCCTTCCATTCGGCTATTTCTCCTGTTTTGTGCGGGCTTATTTTCCTTTTCGGCATTCTTTTTCCTGTGGAATTATTGGAAGCACAAAGCCATACGCAAATACGCACTCCTCCAATTGGCATTGTTTCCGCTGGGGATTATGCTCAGCTTTTACATGTACATCTTGGCGACCAATATCTTCATCTTTTATTTCGCTGCGCCTTACCAAGACCATCCATTTTCTGTCCAAAATATTGCGGCCTACATTCCCTTTCTGCTGCTGATTTTGATCGTTCCATTTGCGTGGGTGAGTGTGAAAATCATCCGCGAGAAGGCTTGGCCATTCTTCTCCAAAGCCCTGCTCTCGCTCAACAATGTCACCTATTGGGCGATCATGGGCTGGTTTGTCTATTGGGGATTGTTGGGGATTTTTTGAAGCAGGTAATAGGTAGTAGGTAGTAGGTAGCAGGTAGCAGGTAGCAGGTAGCAGGTAGCAGGTAGCAGGTAGCAGGTAGCAGTTGAAAGTAACTCACCTGCTACCTACTACCTACTCACTACTACCTGAATTATCGCACATCCCCACCCCGCAGCCAAGTCGGCACGTCCTCATCGGCCTGCAAGGCATCCATGGCGCCATGATAACCCTCATACCAATGCAAATGGGGCGAGGCCACGCAGCAATCGGGGCAAAAGGTCATTTCCTGCCGTAGCTTGCAGGCGGGGCAGCGCGCCTGGGTCGAAAACACATCCCATACATGCCCGCAGGTGCACGCCCAATAGGCCGCGCCGTCGGGACGCCAAGAGCAATGTGGGCAGCGGATGCGGGTATGTGGCATGACGAACAGCTTAGGGCTTGCAAGGTAAACCATCCTCCGGAATTCCTGAACTGCAGGACTCACAAATTGCCTGCTATGCCCATCCATTTCATGCTCGCGGATTCCGTTTTTGGGTTCGATACACAAAAAATTAACTTTCCGTGCTCGCTCAGTAGGTCATTCAACACCATGCCATTCCACCAAATCGGTTCATATCGCGCACGATTTGCGCCAGAAAAAACACCATCAAGCTTGTTTCTGAGCCAATTTGTATTTATCATCGCAATAATGTTCGTCTGAGAACAGCTATGGAAATAAGGGGCGCTTGCCCACGGTTTGTATGTATTGCCAACTTCACCAACCCGGCTTGATCGGGCTGGGATTATTATGTATTGCTTATGCCGTGGAATCTAGAAATTCATACGATCGACGTCGCCCAAGGCGAGTCTAGCTTGCTCATTGCTCAAAACGATACCAATGGTCGGTACTACTCGATGCTCATCGATGGCGGCCTACAACGCTATGGCAGGGTGGTACACGAATATGTGAACCAACAACTGCTCGACAGGAAGCTCAACGTCATGGTGACCACCCATTACGACGAGGACCACTCCGAGGGCCAAATCTCGATTTTGCTCGCCGACAACTTGAGCCACATCGCCAATACCATTGGAGAAGCGGTGGGCAATGCCATTTGGGATCGCGTGGAAACGATCAACAACATCAATCAAAGGGCTGCCGTGGGAGGAGCTGCATTCATCGCGGTCGTGTCAGGAGCTTATGGAGACTTTGATACCTTCGTGGACGATGCCGTCGAAGCCGCATTGACAGCGTGGGCACAGGCCCAAGCACCACCAAATAGACGTGACGATGCAATCATATTCGGCATGAAAGCAGGTTTGCGGTTCATGGACACCATCGAAAATGATGACCGAGGAACCAGCCTCATGAGAAACAGTGTGTCAGGCGCCACCAAAAAAGCCGCATTGCCGACCGTGAATGCAGTCCTGCGCTTGCCCGATGATGCGTTTAATTTTGTAGAAGTAGCCACGGCTGCATTCTTTACAGCGGTCGCCCCGCCTCCTCCCCAAAATGGTGCAGTCCAAAATCAGAATCGGAACTTTGGCTTTTATACTGATCTAATCTACCAAAACGCAACAATCTACAACAATGGCAACCTAGAGGATCAACCTGCAAATAACAACGTCGCCGCCTATTTTACTGCCTTACAAGGAAGGATCAGCTTGTCTACCTATACGCCCACCGCGCCCGGCCTTGGACGCCGGAGCAGGATACCAGCGCTGGGGCAGGAGCTTTGGCAAATAGGTGACCCGACCGCCCCAAGAGTGTATTGTGTTTCTGTCTTGGGCAATGTGCTCAACAGCGACGAACCTGTAGGTGGAGATCCCCTCAACAGGATCAGCATCGGATTGGCGGTCGTCTTCAACAACTTTGTCTATTTCACAGGAGGCGACCTCACCGTGAGCGGGCTCGATATGATACCCGATGCCATCCTCGGCAACCCCCTCATGGGTAGCCCCACAATGATCCCAGTCTACAAGGCTGGACACCATGGGTCCACCGAGTCTAATTCTGCCTTTTACCTTGAGGAGACGCAGACGCGGTGTTGCTTTATTTCCAGCGGGGCGACGGTCTTTGGGGAGGCAGACGTGGTACTCCCTACACAAGAGGTCATCACGATGCTCAACAATGCACCCAACATGGCCTTTTATTACTTGACCAATTGTAAGCAGGCACGGATAGGTGTGCCGGCATCCAACGGTGAAAACCAAATGGTAGAAGACAATCTCGCGATGGTCGCAGGCGACAACAAGTTTGACCAAGGGGAAACTCCTAATGGCGACAATGTCTTTGAACCCAAGCAAAATCGCGGCAACATCGTCTTGCGCATCTCCCAAGCCGAGTCTGCATCCTTGAATATCGACCCTGATGAAGTACTGGACGATGGCGAGGTCTATCGACAGTTTCACATCACCTATTGGGAAGAAGACATCCCTGACCAAGCGATCGATGCGATTGGCACACGCACGCAAACCATCACCTTCTAATCCCAATAACGATGGATCTTTCAACGCTGCAATCTTATCTACTCGGCCTCAGCTCCTCTGGATCGCTGACACTGTCGAGCACCGACGCCAATCTGGGAACTGATTTTCAGACCTTTCTCGCGACGGCCCCACAGACCACGATCACACTGAGTCAGCCACAAGTTGCGCTCAATGAGAATGTGCTCACCGTGAGCGGTGGCATCGCCGCCGATTGGCCGATCCAGGGCATCACTGGCCAAAACATCACGATGCACAATGGCACGTTCACCATCACGGGTAGCGGCACCTTGAGCATCGCCTTTGAAGGGGCTGGCAATGTCGTCGTCGGAAGTGTGCCGGGATCGGTCGCGGTCACGAGCAACACTCCTGCTGCGGGCAAATGGCACTTGGTCAACACAGCCGAGATCGACAATGTCTCATCTGTCGCATTGCTCAGCTATCCCAAGACTGGCACTCTACCCATTGCCATTCCCACCACGGCCACATTCCTCAGCCAAGGCTTCTCGGTCGCCATCGGCAATTTCACCATCGATTTTTATCCGCAGACCGACAAGGGCTCCGACTATCAATTCCTGCAAGATACCCCCGTAGCATGGTCGATCGTGCCGGGCATCTTTGACCTCTCAGGCTTTTTGGTCGGCGGGCGATGGTTCAGTGGCGGATTGCGGTTCTCGCTTACCAGCATCTTTACGATTGGGTCGGTTGGCGTCAAGGTGATCTTGCTCGCCAACTCCACCCCCAATTGGATGGTGAGCATCGTACCAGCTGAAGGCACTGCCTTTCCCGGATTGGCAGACATCGTGGCACTGCTCGGCGGGCAGAGCCAAGAGCAGACCGTAACCAACAGCATGACGACGCTGGACCTCGACCAGCAGGGCTTTGATGCTGCTATCAACCAGATCACATTTGGATTCAACTGGAAGACCAGCACCCTTGATTTCCTCAAGGTCTACAGCACCCTCTCTTTGAAGGGCATCGACTACCATGTCGACTTTGCCTACCCCAGCCTGGTGATCAACGGTTACCTCGATCCCACGACTCCCGTCCAGATCAATGCGATGATGGACAGCTTTGGGCTGCCCACCGTGGGCATCCCCGACACGCTGCTGCTCACCCAGTTTGCCGTGATGGTCAACCTAAAGCTCGGCGCCTACAGCGTGAGCACCATCGTCTCTGACAAAACCGGCTGGGACCTGGGTCCTCTCGCCCTCGATACCATCGCCTTCAACATCGGCTACACAGGCACCAGTTTTGAAGGCTCCATCGATGCAACCGTCACGATTGCCGATGTCGGCATCCAATTGATCGCCGGCTACGACGATACAAAAGGCTGGTACTTTGAAGGGGGCACCACGCAAGATTCTGAAATCCAAGTCGGCGCATTCATTGCCCAAATCGCCGCTGGTTTTGGAGCAAACGTGCCGACCTCCATCGCCAACATGACGATGGATGACCTGTATTTTTCCTACGAAAGCAAGACGGGCAATTTTGGCTTTGGGCTCAAGATGCACCTCCAGATCCAGGAGGTGCCCGTGGTTCTCATTCCCTCGATCTCCATCACGAATATCGGGACACCAACAGCGCCACGCTACAGTGATACCTACGCAGGCATCATCAACATCGGCGAGCTCGAGTTTTTGTTGCTCTTCAATACCCAAGACCAGACGGACCTCTTCATGGCCGTCTACTCACACACTTCCGAGCAAAAGGCGGTCGTGCTGCACGACCTCGTCGAATCGATCTCGCCCGGCCTCGCGCAGATCATCCCGAGCAGCCTAGCCATCGATCTCAAGGATGTGATCTTTGCCTACTACAACATCGTCGCCAACAGCGTCACCACCA
>JANPHP010000012.1:0-9262 GCA_031424495.1 Bacteroidota bacterium
ACGGGTATCGGTGGCGCTGGTGGCCGCAGGCCGGTCCGCACCGAATTGAAAGGCTACAACGTGCAACTCGAAGAAAAGATCAAATTTGAGATCACCATCGACCCCGATGGCGACGTGATCTTTGTCAAGGCTCCTTTTGCCGTGCACCAAGAGCTCGTCGCCATCGGCAAAGCCAACATCATGAATTGGAAATTTTCTCCAACAGAACCAGAGGCCGGCAATCTCAAGACCTATGTCACGATATCTTTCCGCCTGAAATAAGCGTTTGCCTTGGACTATCGCAGCGCCGTAGAATATTTGTTTGCACAGCTCCCGATGTTTCACCGCATCGGGGCTGCTGCTTATAAGGCTGATCTTGCCAACATCACCGCCCTGTGCGCCGCGCTCGGCGATCCGCAGGATGCCTTTCCGACGATCCATGTAGCGGGCACCAATGGCAAGGGCTCGGTTTCATCCATGCTATGCTCTGTCTTGATGGAAGCCGGCTACAAAGTCGGTTTGTTTACTTCGCCGCACCTGCGATCGTTCACCGAGCGCATCCGCATCAATGGAGTGCCGATCGCTGAAGAAGCCGTGGCGGACTTTGTCACCACAACAAAAACCAACATGGAGCAGTTGAGTCCCAGTTTCTTTGAGGTGACGACAGCGATGGCATTTACCTATTTCCGTGATGAAAAGGTCGATATCGCCGTCATCGAGGTCGGCATGGGCGGCAGGCTGGATTCTACGAATATTCTCAAAAAACCACTTTTGAGCGTGGTCACCAACATTTCCAAGGACCACATGCAATTCCTGGGCGATACGCTGGCCAAGATCGCTGGAGAAAAGGCTGGAATCGCCAAGAAAGACGTGCCATTGGTAGTCGGGGAATGGTTGCCGGAGACACGCCCCGTGTTTGAAGCTGCCGCTGCATCCGCTGGCACTACGGTGGCATTTGCACAGGATCACTACCGAGCCGAACGGCTCTCGGGCGATTTGAAAGGCCAAGATTTCTGCGTTTGGCGCGATGGGATCGCTCGTTATCCTTTGTTGCACTGTGATTTGGCTGGTCTGTATCAAAGCAAGAATATAGCTACGGTGATACAAGCAATTGAAAGCCTGCGATTTAATGGCTGGCCGGTGGATGAGCAATCAATTTTGCAGGGAATCAGTCGCGCTGCACAAAACTCTGGTTTGCGTGGCCGGATGAGCGTATTGCAGGAAAATCCAACGGTGATTGCCGACATTGGACACAACGAAGCTGGCATTCAAGAAGTGCTTTTCCAGATTACACAGCTGAAGTACAGGCAATTGCATATCGTTTGGGGAATGGTCGAGGACAAGGATATTGCCAAGGCATTGGCGATGCTGCCAAGGAATGCGCATTATTATTTTGTGAAGCCTGACTTGCCACGCGGATTGAGCCTGGATTTGCTGGTTCCGGCTGCAAATGCGGCTGGATTGGCAGGGGAGGGCTGGCCTACAGTTTCTGCCGGCTATACTGCAGCGCTTGCAAACGCTTCAGTCCATGACCTGATCTATGTCGGCGGCAGCACCTTTGTGGTCGCCGAAGTGATCTGAAATGCCTATCTTGAGCACCTAATTCAATTGAAATCGTGGATATTCAGGGGAAATTGGTGATTGTGACGGGCGCCTCACGCGGCATTGGTGCAGCAACTGCGCAAGTGCTTGCACAGGCAGGTGCGCAAGTGATCCTGCTGGCGCGCAGCGCAACCGAATTGGCGAAGCTGACAGATGCAATCGCTGCCGCTGGCGGCAAGGCGCATTGGTTTGCAGTTGATTTGAGTGATTTGCAACAAACCGAGGTTGTTTTTGCAGAAATTCTGCAAAAACATGGCTGCCCAGACGTTTTGGTCAACAATGCCGGCCTTGGCCGATGGTTGTTCACCGAGGAAACGCCCGGTGCTGAGGCAGAAATGATGGTTAAACTACCATATTTGGCCACTTTCCACGCGACACGTTTGGTTTTGCCGCAGATGTTGCAGCGCAAGTCTGGCCATATCGTGAATGTGAATTCTCCAGCCTCGGTAATGGTTTGGGGCGGCGCTGCAGCTTATGCATCGTCGCGCTGGGCGCTCAGAGGATTTTCAGAAGCGCTCAAAGTGGATCTGCACCGGTCTGGAGTCGGGATTTCGCACGTGGTGTTGGGCGAGGTTGAATCCAACTATTGGGAGGCAAATCCTGGCGCGCGTATTCGGCTGCCGAGAATCGCCAAATTGATTCCGCGCATGAGCACACAAGCGGCAGCCCAGCAGATTTTGAAAGCGATCCGCACGGAGCGCAAGGAACTCACGGCGCCATTCATGCTGTGGTTTTTCAGGCGAATGCTTTGGCTCACGCCAGGCATCACAAAATGGCTGGTGCGTAGCACGAGTTTCAGGCGTGGGAATTGATCGGCTTGGCTGAGCAGCAAAAGAACGATTTCCAATTAAAGGCCACATCGAGCCAAAGGCCCCAAATCCAGTAAATCTATTTGTCCTATAATTTATGTTATGTTAAATAGAAACGCAACGAATCCCTCCCTGTTCGCTCAAATCCATGCCTTCACTTTTATTAACTAAACTTTCCTCAATCGTTTTAGACTGTTCTTGTGATCTCTGCGTACACAAGCCCATGATCGATCCTTGCTGATCTTTCTTGTTTTTCGATTCATTTTTATTAACTTAGCCGAGATTCTTAAAGTGTCGCAATCAGCTCAAAAAATGAATCGTAAATTTGCTCGGCTTCTTGCTGTGGTGTTTGGATTCACACTCTTCTTAGAAGTGGCTTGTTTGCCTATTGTTTCCTCGCTTTCTCTCCAAGTTGAAAAATCGATGTTTGCGGCGGGCACTGAGCTCGACGAACTAGAAGAAGCAGAAAAAGGATTGGATCTACTCCCCCTTTTTGCAGCCGATACATTCCCAAGTTTTTCAGAGGTTTTGGTTCATGGTGAATTCTTTGCCGCGAATCACAGCACTCAACCAAGTCTGCCAGCTGTAGAGCCGACTTTCATTCAATTTCATTCCCTCAGGATATAGATCTTCTGTAATTGATAGCACCATTGCAACACGATTGCGATGGCCGTGTGCACATTGAGGTGGCTCTAATCCCGTCATGGCCCACGCGCATTCAATATTCTTTTCGTTTTGCAGCTCCGCTGCTTGACTCCCGATCAATTACACAGAAGACATCCATCGTTATGAATAGTAGGAATTCTGTAGCAGATGCTACACGTCAAGAATTACCCAAAAAGGGATTTGCAGGCTTGAAAGAAAACTGGAAGCAGGACCTTCTTGCAGGTTTTACGGTTTCGCTAATTGCCTTACCACTTTGTCTCGGCATCTCGCTTGCCTCCGGCGTGCCGCCTATGGCAGGCATCATCACGGCCATCATTGGCGGTGTGCTCGCCAGCCGCATTTCTGGCAGCAATGTCACGATCAGCGGTCCGGCGGCCGGATTGATTGTGATCACGCTCGGCGCAGTTGAGACGCTCGGCGGCGGCGACCACATCATCGGCTATCCTTTGGCGCTAGCCGCCATCATGATTGCTGGACTCATTGTGGTGCTTTTTGGCTTTCTCAAAGTGGGAAAGCTTGGTGACTTTTTCCCAAGCGCGGCCGTGCATGGCATGCTCGCCGCCATCGGTGTGATCATCATGATCAAGCAAGCATTTGTTGCACTTGGTGCGCCGGCAGCGCATGGTGAGATCTATGAAATTGCAATGCAATTGCCAGAAGCTTTTAAGAATCTCAATCCCGAGGTGTTTGTAATCGCCTGCATCAGCCTTGCGATTTTGATTGTTTATCCCATGATCCACAACAAATGGATCAAATTGGTGCCTGCCCCGATGTGGGTTCTCATCGCAACGATCCCCTTGAGCTTTGCTTTTGACCTCTTTGACGAGCACCACTACCATTTTGCCGGTGCAGACTTCATTGTCGGTCCCAAATACCTGGTGAATCTGCCAGCACAGCTTTCAGATGCAATCGTCCTCCCCAAATTTGATGCAATTGGCACGAGCGCCTTTTGGATCATTGTCGTCACGTTTGCCCTTGTTTCTGGATTGGAAAGCCTGCTCAGCGCCAAAGCTGTTGATACGCTCGATCCATGGAAGCGCAAATCCAACCTGAATAAGGACCTGATCGCCATGGGCGGCGGCTCTGCACTTGCATCAGCCATCGGCGGCTTGCCGATGATTTCAGAAATCGTTCGCTCGTCGGCCAATGTTAGCAATGGCGGACGCACACAGTGGGCCAACTTTTTCCACGGAGCATTCCTGCTGATTTTCGTGTTGTTGCTAAAGCCGATCATCATGATGATTCCGCTCTCTGCACTTGCCTCTATGTTGATTTTTACGGGTTTTCGCTTGGCATCACCTAAGGAATTCAGGCATATGGCGCAGATCAGCTGGAAGCAATTACTGGTCTTTTTGGTCACGTTGTTTGTCGTGCTGTTCACCGATTTGCTCATCGGCATCGCGGCTGGCATTTTGACCGAGCTCGTGATGAACCTTTTCTCTGTCGGTAAGCCAATGAGTATTTTCAAGGTGAAATCAGAGGAATTCGTGAATGGCGAGCAATGCAAGATCACGATCCATGATGCGATGGTTTTTTCCAATTACCTGGGTATCAAGAAGCGCATTCTCCAAAACGCGCAATGCCAAGACGTGATTTTGGACTTTTCAGACGTGCGATTTATCGACCACACTGTGATGGCAAACTTGACTGAACTCCAGGCCGAGTTCAGATCCAAAGGGAAAACGCTGACTTTTCAAAACCTTGACCGCATGCAAGCGATTTCCAGTCACCCACTTGCTCCACGCGTGTTTTCAAATACACCCCGCGGACTCCTCGCCCACTTGAGCCGCCGGCAGTTGGAACTGATGGTTTTTGCACTGCAAAAGAACTATGCCTATGTAGCTGAGGAAACCGACGAAGAAGGTCTCTGGAAAGGTTTTGAAGAGACCGATGGCAAGAGTGTCGAACGGATCAACTCTGTTTTTGTGGATCAAGGCGCGGGATATCAGCTCAGCATTGCAGACCTTAAAATTAGTTCGGGCGCTTTGTTTACCCTGGAGACCAACGAGAGTACCTTTCTCAGAATCGATCTGGAAAATGCAATCATTCCTTGCTTCCGCCTCGGTTTGGAAACGAGTATGGACAAATTGGTGGAGAAAATGGGTGGACAGGATATTGATTTCGAAGGCTTTCCTAATTTTTCCCATCAGTTCTTGTTGCAGGGCGCTGACGAGCAGGCAATCAGGAAGTTTTTCAATGTCGACATCTTGCATCTGCATGAAGATCATGCAAACATTTACGGCGAAAGTATCGGCAATGCATTACTTTTCCGTGTGAGCCGCGGTTTGGCGCACGAGCATGATATTGAAGCATTGATGGCATTTGGACGCCGCTTCTGTGAGTTGGCCATGAATGCTGAAACGGTCCCTTCGAAATGAGAAAACACATCACCATTCTTGCGCTGCTACTGATCCTTTCAGTAGCAGCGTTCGCCCAAGGCGAGATGAAACTCAAGTTGAACGACGACGGCAGTCGCTACGTAAAGCTTGTCTTCACAAATCAACTCTGGGTGCGTGGCAATCAGAGCAATCCGGGTACGACGGTCTTGGGCGTGCCCCAAGACAATACCTTGGACATCGGTCTGCGCCGCACGCGTTTGCAGTTGTATGGACAGCCGACCGAACGCATGTTTTTCTACATGCAGTTTGGGATGAACAACTTCAACTTTCTCGCCGCAAACGCTGGCAACCGCAAGCTGCAGGCATTTTTTCACGATGCATTGGGCGAATACATCGTCTTCAAGAACAAAAATCTCTTGAAACTCGGCGGCGGACTCACGATCATGAACGGCTTGTCGCGTTTCTCGCAGCCGAGCATCGGCACGATCATGACGCTCGACGTGCCTGTGTTTGCGCAGACGACCGTGGACCAGACCGATGAGTTTTCACGCAAGCTCAGCGTGTATGCACGTGGCCAAATCAAGCGCCTCGACTACCGCGTAGCCCTTACGGATCCGTTTCCAATCACCACCAATGGCACGGTGCAACCTGCCATCGGCCCCAATGCGACATTTGCACAGATGGGACACCACAAGCAGTACCAAGGATTTTTCATGTGGAATTTCTTTGATTCTGAGCCGAATACAACCCCTTATATGCAAGGATCCTATCTCGGCAAGAAAAAGGTGCTGAACCTGGAGGCTGGCGCCGTTTACCAAAAGGGAGCGACTTGGAGCCAAACCGGAACCGATACCATTTACCACCCGATGTTGCATTGGTCGGTGGCTAGCTACCTCGACATGCCTTTGAATACCGAGACGGGAACGGCGATTTCAGCTTATTTGGGGTATTTTCACCTGAATTATGGCCCAAATTACATCCGCAACAACGGCATCATGAACCCCGCCAACGGCGTGAATGCCAATGGCAGTTTCAATGGCAGCGGCAACGCATTCCCCATGTTTGGCACCGGTTCGGTCGTGTATGGACAAGTCGGCTACAAATTCAAGAATGAACTGTTCAAAGATTTGGGTACCCTCATGCCTTATGCATCAGTGCAATACGCCAATTATGATCGACTTGCAGATCCCATGGTGGTCGGCGATGTCGGTGTGAATTGGCTGATGCAGGGTCATACCCAAAAACTGAGCTTGGACTTTCAAAATCGGCCCGTCTTTGCTGCCAATACGGCAGGTGATTTGAAGCAAAGCACCCGCAAAAGTGCGCTCATTTTGCAGTACCAAACTGCATTTTGAGGACAAAAATCCTGTTTCTCACGATTCCTCAATGTTTTTGAACGGAATACAATGACTTCGACATCAGATTCGCATTTTGAGCTGCATCATACGTTGCATGAGCTCAAGCACTATTTGCCGGCACAGGCACCTCTCAAAGATTTCATTCACCACAATTCTCTCCATGCCTTCCAAGCCGAGAAGTTTCACGAAGGTCTGCGTCGTGCAGCCGAGCTTTTTGGCTACAAAATTTCGTTGACGCTCGATGAGTATCGCGCGTTGTATGCAGAAGGCAAGATCAAGCCTGAAATGCTGCGAAAAGTCGTGGTGGATCGCAAAGGCGAGGCCGAAGCCGACGCTTGGGTTGCAACTTTGCTGCAAAAGCCGCTCGATGAGCTGCCTCGCCCTATCGTAGGACGTCTCCGCAGGTTTTGGAAGACGCATTACCACCTTGATCTTGATGGATTGGTACAACCCATCCTGTTCAGGCTGCTTTGCAGTTATTTGGATCAGGGCATTTCCATGTGGGATTTCCCAGTCAGTTCGTCTTCATTTTTGAAGGCCCTGCGGGAAATGGAGCGGAATTCGTTTAGCTCATTTTTCAGGACAGAGCGGCCACGCAAGATCCTCAAGGCTGATGTCTTGACGATCGAAGACTTGCTCAAGATCGTTGTCGGCAACAATCCTCGTTATTATGAGCGCTACCTTTTTGACCAGCAATTTTCGCATCAAGGTTGGTCAGGCTTGGTTTCAGCGGTAGAGGACTTCCCTTCTACCCTCTTGGATACCAAGAACATAACCCTGCACGACCTCATTTATTTTGAATTGCTGCTTGAGATCGACGCGCTCGACAATGAGTTGGGAAGCAAATGGAAGCCGCTGGAGAGTGTCGTAGAGGGTTTGGATGATGACTTGTTTGCCCCGACGCAGCAGACTACGCAAAATGAGATGCTTTCGCTCTGGCAAGATGCATTTGAGTGGAGCTATTACGATAGCATCCTCGCTGCGATCCAGTACGTGGACAAATCAGAGCCCGCTCGCCCCCATGGCACGCCGTTTCAGGCCATGTTTTGCATCGATGACCGCGAGTGCTCCTTGCGGCGTTACTTGGAAAAGGAAAGTCCGGGCTGCGAGACATTTGGGACGCCTGGCTTTTTTGGTGTTGAATTTTTCTTCAAACCGATCGATGGCAAGTTTGTCACCAAACTCTGCCCCGCTCCAGTCACGCCCAAATACTTGATCAAAGAAGTCGGGATTCAATCCAAGCGCAAGCGCGACTTGCACCTGTCCAAAAGCAGCCATGGATTGTTTCGCGGATTCCTCATTTCCCAGACGCTTGGATTTTGGTCGGCGACTCGTCTTGCTTGGAATATTTTCAGGCCTGCCGTGGGGCCTGCATCCTCCAGCTCATTTTTGCACCACGACAAGGTCTCCAAGCTCACCATCGAGAACGGTGGTCCAGAAAATGTCGAAGATGGTCTGCAAGTGGGCTATACCATTCCTGAAATGGCGCAGCGAGTCGAGGGCTTGTTGCGAAGCATCGGTTTGCTGAGCGAATTTGCCGACTTGGTCTATGTCGTAGGCCATGGATCGAGCAGCGTGAACAATCCGCATTATGCTGCTTATGATTGTGGTGCCTGTTCCGGCAGGCCAGGATCTGTGAATGCCCGCGTGATCTGCCACATGGCCAACCATGCTAGCGTGCGCGCGCTGCTTGCAGAGCGCGGCATCCAAATACCTGCCACGACACGGTTTGTAGGTGGCT
Organism: Bacteroidota bacterium; assembly: GCA_031424495.1. Lineage (GTDB taxonomy): Bacteria > Bacteroidota > Bacteroidia > J057 > JADKCL01 > JADKCL01. The sequence goes on from JANPHP010000012.1 coordinate 8,495, forward strand.
TACACGACACCACGAGAGACGAAATCGAGTTTTACGATGTCGAGGAGCTCAGCCCCAAAAATTTTGCGGCCTATGAGCAACACCTCATTTTGTTTGAGAAAGCACTTGATTCCAATGCCAAGGAAAGGTCGCGGCGCTTGGAACTCATCAACTCCCAAAACCTGCCTGGAAAGGTACACCAAAAGGTAAAGCTGCGCTCTGTTTCGCTATTTGAACCGAGGCCTGAGCTCAACCATGCCACCAATGCCATGTGCATCGTGGGGCGTCGCGCGATCACACGCCACCTTTTCTTGGATCGCCGATCGTTCATGAATTCTTATGACTATCGCACCGATCCCGAAGGCAAGGCTTTGTTTGGCATCCTCAAGGCAGTCGCGCCCGTGTGCGGCGGCATCAATCTTGAGTATTACTTCTCTCGGGTCGACAATGAAAAACTGGGTGCAGGCAGCAAATTGCCGCACAATGTCATGGGCCTCATCGGCGTCGCAAATGGTGCCGATGGTGACTTGCGACCAGGATTGCCCAGCCAAATGATTGAAGTTCATGACCCTGTGAGGTTGTTGGTCGTGGTCGAGCACTATCCTCAAGTCGTTTTTCAAACGATTCAAAGTCATCCTGAGACTTACGAATGGTTCATCAATGAATGGGTGCACTTGGTTGTATACCATCCTGAGGAAGGCCGTCACTACCACTTCAAAGATGGAGCCTTCAAGCGGTATGAACCGATGATGGACCACGTCGATGTGCTCAAAGACCTTGAGCATTTCC
>JANPHP010000013.1:0-3808 GCA_031424495.1 Bacteroidota bacterium
GATACAACACATACTAAATGGCCCTTCTGACGGGTGCGCTAAGCGGGAATCGCTTATTGGAGCATTCAAGCAGGAGGTGTATCTTGTGGCGCTATCCCGCATTTCATGCGGGACGCTACGTGATCGGGTCGCTTCGCTCCCTCGATCACTCCGGTACCAATGACAAGCTATGTATAGCACTAACAATCAATGGCTTTAAAAAATGAATAAATTGGTTGTGATCGGACAGGAGGGCTGCTGTGTAGGAGGTGTATCTGTGCTCAAGATCCCTCGGCTCCGCTGCGCTACGCTCGGGATGACAATTCCGCTGCGCTCCGCTCGGCATGACATGGCGGTTTTGTCATTCGATCAAAAGGTCCCGCAGCAGCTGCGGGATGGTCACTCGAAATGACAAACCTTATGGATAATTATTGGCAAGGTAGCAGATAAGCATATTGATTTTGTCGGTTTTGTTCTATTTCCAGGCTAGGCCTCGCAATAGCTTTGTAAAAAGTTATCGTATGAAAGTGCTTGCTTGGATGACCGTTTTAAATGCTGGATTGATGGCCGGCTTGTTGTTTGCCTATTCCTGCTCTGTTAACATTGGCTTGCAGACATTGGTAGATGCGGAATACATTCGTGCCATGCAATCCATCAACAAGGCGATCCAAAATCCTGTATTCTTGGGTTGTTTCATGGGTTTGCTGCTGCTTTTTCCGGTGATGGCCTACCATGCTTATGGTGAAGGGCTTTCCTTTTATTATGCGCTCGGGGCGATGCTGATTTATATTGCCGGTGTGTTTGCACTCACGATGCTATGCAACGTACCCCTCAATGAGCAATTGGCGAAATTTTCCACGGCCACGGCGACTGCCGAGGACATCTCCCGCATGCGGCAAGCATTTGAAGGGCCTTGGAATAGGTATCATCTCATGCGAACGATCGCGTCGATACTTTCCTTTGCATTCGCCATCCTTTCCCTGATCAACCGTAAATTTTAGAACGATGAACACTGTAAAAGCATTTGGAGCAGTCATGCTGACCTTTCTGATTTTCTCCTGCGGTAAAACCATCTATGTCAGCAATGGGCAAAGGATTTACCAAACGGGTAAAAATCAACTAGGCGAGGCGCTGCTCGACAAGAATGCATCGCGCATCACAATTGCCCATAGTTGCAAAACCTGCCATGGTAGGAGTGGAGACATGATGAATGGCGTTTCCATCAGATTTTCGGATTTGTCCAATCCAGAAGCCCACACAATTCCTTACGATGATCGCCTGTTTTTTCGTTTTCTCGACCAAGATCTCAAGTCAGATAGCACGCGGGCTAATATCGGCGTGATCTGGAAAATGAGCGACCAAGACAAACAAGACCTGTTGGCTTACCTCAAAACATTATAAGTTGGAGGCTAGTACAACGGAATTCGGCTGGTCAAAAGTGGTAGGCGGAGCCAAGGTGCGTGCAGACGCGCAAGTCGATCAAGCATCTTGGCTTAGTTTTTTCTAAATTGGCCCTGGTTTGAAATCGGGTCTATGCGTGAGAAACTGCTTTTTTGCCTTTCCATCCTGTGCATCTTGCTGCTCAATGCCTGCATAGTGCCCAGCCATGCTCAGCCGACCTCTCGCTCTCACACTCAAACTCACTCTCAAACGCCCTTTCGCTCTCACACTCAAGCTCCCACTCAAAAATTCTACCCAACGTCCAAACCAGCCACCCGGTGGTGGTGGTTTGCCACGCAAATCAAGCCTGCAGACGTCAAGTATCAACTCGACTGGGCCAAGCAAAACAACTTCGGCGGGGTCGAGATCGCCTGGGTGTACCCGCTCTACCGCTACCAAGACATGTATGCGCGCAAGTACAACCGCTATTACCCCAAGGATACGACGGCGCAAAAATGGCTCAGCCCGGAGTGGTCAGAGGTCGTCGCCTATACCAAACGCTACGCCGACACCATCGGTTTGGCTTGTGATTTTACATTCGGGAGTGCGTGGCCCGTGGCGGGCAGCAATATTGGCAAGGAGTACACGACGCAGGTTTATGGCGATACCGCCTTCCGGCAGACGCTGACCTTTGCTTGGGAGTGGCCCCTGATCCCGCTCGTGATCAATCATCTGGACAGCAATGCATTTCGCGTCTTTGCGAAGCCGATCGGGGCAGCGCTCACCGAGGCGCTCAAGGGTTCGAAATCGGCCCTCTTTACCGACTCTTGGGAGATCAAACTCAATGACAAACTCAAGGTCTGGACGCAGGGATTTGACAAGAGTTTTCAGGCAAAATTTGGTTACGACATCATGCCCTACATGGAGCAGGGCTTGGATTCATTTCCCGACGTGCGTTATGATTATATGATGCACCTCGGCGACCTGGTGATGGATGGTTTTTTCAAACCCTACGTGCGCAAGTGTCGCGCACTCGGCGCTTGGTCGCGCGTGCAATGCCTCGGCGCGCCCACCGACGTGATGGCCACCTACGCGCTCGTGGACATCCCGGAGACCGAATGCATGCTCAACAATCCCGATTATTCGCGGATTGTGAGTTCGGCGGCGGCGCTTGCGGGCAAGCGCCTTGTGAGCTCGGAGACATTTACCTGCATGTATGGCTTTCCTTCCACCTATTTGCGGCAGGAGCAGACGGCAGATTTGAAAATGGTGGTGGATGCGATGTTTGCGCAGGGGGTGAACCATCATTTTTACCACGGCATGCCCTACAATCCCAAGGGCTCGGATACCTGCACCTTTTTTGCGACGACCTATTTCGGGCCGGGGGGCAGTTTGGAGCCTGAATTGCCTGCATTCAACGACTATGTGGGGCGCGTATCGGGCATCATGGAGCAGGGGCGCACATACACCGATGTGGCAGTGTACCTGCCTTATGAAGATGGCGTGATGCAAGGAGCCTACCCGCAGGAGCGCCGCCGGGTTTGGGTTTGGGGGGAATATGAAATGCGTTACCTAGAGATGCCCAAGGAATTGGAGGGCTACCATCCCTTGTGGATCAACCGCACGTTTTTGGAAGCAGCGCAATATACCAAAGGTAAATTGAGGGTAGGGGATGCGCAATTTTCCACGCTCTACCTCGATGTGGAATGGATGGATATTAGGGCCCTGCGCCGGGTGGTGGCCCTTGCGAAAAAGGGCTTGCCAATCTGCATGAAGCGGGCACCCAAAGAACCGGGCAAGCTGAAGTCGAGAGATTATGAAAAATTGATCGCACAGCTCAAGGCCATGCGCAATGTGAAGCAAGACTTGGAGAAGGTGATCTCCCATGCACCCCTGATCGCGGGCGACAACTTGCCCGCCTATTGGTGCAGGGTCGCCGACGACGGCACCCACTACCTGTTTCTCGCGCAGTCATTCGCCAAAAACCTCACCTATCCCGTCTATTGCGGCCAATCGCTGATGATGCAATCCGAGTTCAAGACGCTCACCCTGCATGTGAATGGACTGACCATCTTGGAAAAATTCGAATTCAAGCCCTACCAATCCATCCTGCTCAAGATCAGCCCCCAAGGCAAAATGGAACTGATGGACATCGGTTTTGTGCCGAAAGATCCCGAGGTGAGGGCAAGGGAAACACAGCGGAGTTATTTTTGAGGGGGGCTGACCAGCAGCGCAAACGCATCAGCGCCGATGTTTTTTGACCTGATTCAAAGAGTCATAATATGCGGCATGATCCTCTGGAAAGTCGAAAACTTTTAATCCGATCTTGTTGAAAAATTCCTTGAAGTTTTCCATGCTCGCCAAGTAGTTTTTGCTGCTTTCCACATTGCCACATTCAAAACAAACGGAGATCCAATTGACAATACTGTCCTGCTTATTGAGAAAGGCA
>JANPHP010000014.1:0-5246 GCA_031424495.1 Bacteroidota bacterium
TCCTGCTTCTCGGCCCTGAGCTTTTCGCTGAATTCCTCGTAGTCGGCCTTGGTGATTTCCTCGTGGAGGACGAATCTTTCCTTTAGCCTTGTGAGCTTTCCATTGATTTCCTTGAGCCGTTTTTCCATCACCTCGGCCTCCTTGAACTTCTCGGAATTCATCTGGATCATGGTCGCCTCAAGCTCCATTGTGATGATCGGAATGAACTCGTCCTTGATGGTGAACTGCCTCAGCTCGCGCAGGAATTTCTCGCCTAGGCTATTTGCATTGACATTGCTCTTGCATTCGCGGCCACGGCAATTGTAGTAGGGCAATGGGGTGTTGCGCACCTTCCCATTCTTCTTCTTGGCGATGTACCCAGTGAAGGGTTCGCCGCAATGCTCGCAGATCAAGAATTTCTTGAGGGGGAGGGCATTGTTTTCCTCATTGACCGCATAGCCGTGGTTGTTGTTGGATTTGAGGATGCCATTCACCGCTAGGAATACCTCTGGTGAGATGATCGGCTCGTGCTTGCCTTGGATCACATCGCCTTCCAAAAGGTTGTGCGCCAATAGTCCGCAATACAAGGGGCTTTTGAGCATCCGCGACATGGTGTTGCGAGGGATGTCGAGGCCACGGGCCTTGAGCTTCTTGCGAATCTCCTCCGACGACAATGCTGGATTCTCATACTTCCAAGTGAATGCCTTCTTGATGAGCGGAGCCTTGGTCGTGTCGAGGTGCAGCACCTTGTTCACCCACTTGTAGCCGATTGGCGCATTGCCGCACCAATGGCCCTGCCTGAGCCTTGCCTTGGTGCCGTCCACGCACCTTTTCCTTCGGATGTCATTCTCCTGCTTGGCCCAGATCAATTGCTGGTCTTCCATGCCGGAGCCATACACCTCCTCGTTGTTGATCGGCATGGTCGCCGACTTGATGGTGATGCCGTACTTCGATTTCAGCTCTTCCTTGACCACGATGGCGGAGCCGCCCTCGCGGGAGAAGCGCGAGTAGTCATAGAAGACGATGTAGCGAATCTGGTTCACCTTTTTCCGCGCAAAGGCCAGCATCTCCTCGAAATCCTTGCGGACACTGCCAGACTTGGCGCTCTCGCCCCGGTTGCCAAACTCTGCCACGATTTCGTAGCCGTTGCGCTCGGCGAATTGGCGGCAAGTCCTTGCCTGAACTTCGAGGCTCATGCCGTCCTCTTGGGCCTTGCTGGAAACACGGGTGTAGAGGATGCACCGCTTGTTTCCAGAATCCGCCTTTTTTGCCTTCCCGATTGCGAAAGGCTGGAACAAATCGAGGTCATTCATGCTCATGCTTCTTTTGGATAAAATTGGCCATCAATGAAACGAACTGCCGAATCGAGGCAAGGATGCCCTGCGCCTCGCCATCGGAGAGGTGCTCGTAACCCGCGATGCTCCTGATGTCGTCGAGGGTCGCCCACCTTGGGACTTTGGTTTTGGAAATTGCTGAGGTATTGTTGTTTGCCTTCACAGCACAATGCGAATAGCGCGGCTCCCTTTTTTCGGGTCGCCGTGCCTTGTTGCATCATCCCCGTGTCTGGGGTTTTGTAAGCGGTATTGGTCATCGTCAAGCTGGAAATTTGAACTTGAGCGTGTTTTCGATCTTTGTGATTTGGCCCTCGTGCTGCACGATGGAGATGTCTTGGTACTTCCCAGCGGCAAGCACGTCCACGATCTTCCTCGTCACTTCTTGGCTTTGCCTGAGTTCCATACTTTTCATTTTCTTGTCCTTGAAATTCACCGTCACTGAGTCGTAGAGGCCCGAATGAATGATGCTCAAGACGGTTTGCTCATTGGGTTCCAAGATTTGCAGGTCGCCCAAGCGCTCTATTACAAGCCCGCCTCTGAGAAACTCCTTGATGATGCCCGTGATGGGGATGCGCACATGCGTCTCGAAGGACAGGCGATCCACGTGCTCAGGGAAAATGAAATATCCGGGTTCCTCGTGGATTGCAAATGGCGTCCCATCCGCGAAGACCGCCAGGATCACCGGGCAGCGCTTCACTATGGAGGATAATATAAGGTGTTGCAACCAATTGCCGTCCAATTGCTGCTCCTCAAAACCGCCATCGAATCGGCCTCGCATGTCCTTTTCCATTGCCTCGCGCCCAGCCTCATGATACACATTCGCTGTACCCCTCGTCTGATAGATGCTCCTCAAATGGATGTCCAGATCGACAATCGAGGCTGGTTGGAAAAGGCTCGCCTTCACAGCCTTGATCGTGTCCATTGGCAAGCCAACCTTGCGCATCTCGTCGATCATGCGAATCCAGATGAATTCCACGAAGGAAAACCGACGCCAGCTCCGAGCCTCGCCACGGCCATTTTCGATCAGCCCGGAATTCTCCCAATGGTTGATCGAGCGGTACGGAACGCCCGTATCGGTGCCGATGAATGACTTTTGCATCAGGCGCTCCGATAGCTCCAGGATTTTGTCGTAACGCCGTTCTCCGATGTAAGGTGTGAAGTCCATGTTGTGTGCTTAGCAAATTGAACTCAAATGTATAAAATAAATTTCAATAGTGCAATAGCCTGAGAATATTTTTTATTGAAGATCGATCATGAATGAATAGATGTTCAGTTCTGCATGGCTTCCAGCATCCTCCACTTTCGATTTGTTAGGAATCATCGTGTTCCCATTGTGTTCCTGATGAGTTTTATCGTGTTTCATTCGGAACTGTTAGGAACCGATGCGTCCGCCGCCAAAATCCCGCCGAAATTCATTCCCAAAGGAAAGCTGCCCGAAACCAATGTCGGTTTTCGCGACCAGAACCATCGTTCAATCCTAAAGGACTTTGATTACGCTGAAGAATCGCCAGGCAAACCGTGTAAGGCTTTGAGCAAGCGCCATTTCCCAAGGCACAAATCCCAGCAAAACCACCATCCTACATTCCCAAAACACCCTCCAAATCGTTATCTTGCGGCATGTCTATTCTTACATCCATCAATTTCAGAACGCGTATGAAAAGGTTTTTGGCCCTTTTTGCCTTCTTGCTAGTCTCGTTTTCGTTTGTCGCAGCGCAGGGTAACGGCGGCAACAATAATGGAAACGGCTACGGCAACAACAACGGAAACAACAACCCCTGGGCAAGCATCAATGGCCCGCAGTGGCTCATGTCCTGGCTCCAAAATGGCGGGCAAATCCCTGTGCCGCTAGCGCTCGTGATCATCCACCGCGAGCGCGAATGGGGCATGAGCAATTTTGGCCTTACGCAGGGGCAGATGATTCAGAAGTACGCGAGCGGGCAGCTGACGATAGAGTTTATTTCGACTTCGCCGCCTTCACTGACGTTTCGGGTGCGGTTTGGGGGATTGAGCGACATTCTGATCATTGACGGTTTCTAGTCGCTTTGAAATCAGCCATTGTGAAAATGGCCCGTACCAAAGACTTCGCCTTGTAGCCTCATTTGCCTGAAACTCGTGCAGCCTTTCCAATAAGGAGTCGATTCTCGAATTGAACCTTGCAATCAGTTTCAATTCCTCCTTGCTAGGGCGCTTGGCTAGGCTTGGGATTTTGACATTGCCCCTCAAAAATGCTAGTACCTCCAAAGCTGGCGCTGAAAAGGGGAGATGCGTTTTCAGGAATGCGGTGTAGTTTTTTGCGAATAGTTGGATGTCCTTCTGAACCCCAATCTCGAAGAGGATCATCAGGTGCGAAATCATGTATTGGATGCGGTATTGCAAGGCTGGCTTTTGATCCTTGATGCGATAAACAGCGTCGAATACGTGTTTGGCCTTGCTAATCTCATGGTTGCCGAGAAAAAAGGTCATCAAGAAAATCATGATCAATAGCCAATCCGGATCCTCTTGAGCGGAAAGGACAAAACGCTCGTGCGCTTCAAAAATGGCAACTGCCCGCTCGCCCAATGATTCATCCTTGGTCTCCAATGCGAGGAAAAACAGTGAGAATAAGTGCCGCATCAGGTAGATATGCTCGTATTCTGCATTTCCAGTGGCAATGTTTTCAAATGCATTCACCACGCTCACAGCCTTTTCCGTATCTCCCAAGTCTGAATTGTACCGAACCAAACGACTCAGCAGCAGACTGTAATCCTTGGGATTTAGCACTGATTCCGCTTGATGCCGTTCAAATATTCGATGGGCTTTCGCGCTTGCTGCACTTACATCTCCTATGAGCCGAAGAAAGAATTCATCAAGCATCAGCTTTGCACAACACAGCCTCCCTGGAAAGGATGAGACATCTATTTTGGCGAATTCCGAAGCTTTGTAGGCGGCAACCAACTGTACATCGATGGTTCCTGAAGCATTAAACTTCTCCCTCACCACGTCAAAGTAGTTCGCCTGATAGTATTCGATTTCAGCCGAAATGCTAATGTTGGCCTTGGATTGGGCGATTTCCTTTTTCACACGGCGCAACTCGGCTCGCAACGTCGCCCCCACATGAAGCAGTAAAATCACGCGCTTTTCAAAGGCAAGCAACTTTTGGAGCCGCTCAAAATACCCCCGACGGATCGCATGACTTTTGGAATCACTGATCTGTGCCATCACGGCCTTTAGTTCCGAAGGGCTATCTGTTGCAACCCGAATCCCAATTGCCTCCAGTTCCCGTGGCAGCTTTGAGCGCAATTCGACCATCCCGTTTTGGATTTCTTGAAGGGCTTTCTTTCGAAGGGAATTGAGGTCATAGCTTTTGAAAGTCGCTTTTTCCTCATCAGGATCGTAGGGAGACCTTCCACGGTGCCACTTGCAGAGCTTCACGTAGCCGAACTCCCTGCCAGAATCGCCGTTCAGCGACTCCCAATCCGCGAATTCACCATCTGTAAGCCGATTGATTGCATCATTCAGCTTAGTAGATGGCATTCTTTCGCCGTGATTTCGCTTACGGGGCATTGACTAGACCAATTCCAATTGACTGCAAAGAGAATGATACCAATATGGGACAAAATTAATCTTGGTGCAAAGCGAGTTCACAAAATTTCAATGGATAGGAGTGCCTAAGTGTCGTCTTAGAGCTTGTCCCCGAGTAACTTCCAGTGCGTCTTTTCCTCTATTTCTGTTGAATTAGAGGCATTTTGGCCATTTTCTGGATGCTATGGGAGGGGGCTAATCATCGAGAATCACAAATCCCCAAAAGATTGCAATCATCAGAAAAATATTCTGAATTGGACACACTTATTTAGCATCATAGAGTTGGGGATGGATCACAGGTGCAGAAGGAAACGCTCTTTTAATGAAAATGGCAACGGGAAGCCGATGGGGGTAAGAATAGACAACTCGCCC
>JANPHP010000015.1:0-28664 GCA_031424495.1 Bacteroidota bacterium
TCTTCCTCTTCGCAATCAGTTTGAGCTAGGACAGGAGTTCTGAGTCTGAATTGAGATAAGTCTTGCCGATCGGCCACAATTCAGGCACAAATCAGCATTCCCCAACATCTGACCGATCAGAATTTATGCCACTTCCCGGCATGATTTTCCCCGCTTGCATCGGTCATTTTCCAGAGGTAGATGCCTTGGGGCAATGCAGGATCGATGACTGCTGCGGATTTGAAGGGAATGGTTTGGCTATAGACCTGCCGGCCATTGAGTTCAAAGAGTATCAAATCGAGCGGATAGGCAACGGCTGTAGGCGCGCTGATCGAGAAACCTGCTGAGGAGGGCGAGGGATAGAGGCTGAATGAAGGCTCAGGCGCCAAAATCTCGTGTAGGCCCGTCACGGTGCTCACTTCGATGTCATCGACCGTGAGGTAGAGGCAAGTTCCGTCGCTGACATTTGCGCAAAAGCCACTGACACTGGAACTGAATTTCACCACGATGGAATCGGCGATGATGCCGGGGGATGCATATTCGATTGGGACTTCAAATGGGGTGTATTGTGCAGCAGGGCCGAGCAGGTAGTATGCGCGCCCGATCGTGTCGCGCGCACCAGTGAAATTTTGGTGGCTATAGACGTAGATTTCGCAAACAGCCGAGTCTGGCTCTCCTTGGTTGAAGCCGTAGTCGTACTTATACCATCCATTCAGTTTGTCTGGCGTGATGGAGATGGGCAACCCGTCTGCATCCCAAGGCGTTTGCGCATCACCATAAACAAGCCATCCGCGACCATAAAAGTACCAATTCCAGATCTTCATGGCCATGTCGCCCGAGTGGGCATCGCTTGTGAAGGTGCCGCCTACAGGGTCCACAGACCAATTTGTGGGCACGGTATCGTTGGAGATGAATGTCGAGTCTTCAAATCCGCCGTTGAGGATGAATTGTGCGGATGCGCGTTGGGTGAGGAGCGCGAGCAAGAGCAGCAAAAGCAGACGTTGGGTCATCGTAGGGAAATTGGTACACACCAAAATAATGCATATAGGCAGCAATCGCAACAAAGCAATGTCGCAGGCCTACATTCCCCTAGAAATTAAAGACAAATCGCCGGCTATCAGCCATTCAAGCCATTGGCACTCGCGATGAGCTCGGCGATGTCAAAGACTTGGACAGACTCTTCCTTGTTGTGGTGCTTGACACCATCGGTGAGCATGACCATGCAAAATGGGCAGCCGACGGCGATGGTTTTGGCACCGGTGGCAATGGCCTCCTCGGTGCGCTCCACGTTGATCTCCTTGTTGCCGGGCTCGGCGTCTTTGAACATTTGGGCACCGCCTGCACCGCAGCAAAGGCCTCGGCTGCGGCTGCGCTTCATTTCCTTGATCTCGACCTTGAGGGCCTCGATCACCTTGCGCGGAGCCTCATACACGTCATTGGCGCGGCCCAGGTAGCAACTGTCGTGAAATGTGAGACCGCCCTCGGCGAGCGCGCTGTCTTCTTGTACTTTGAGTTTGCCCGACTCGATCAGGTCTTGGAGGAATTGCGAGTGATGGATCACGTCGTAATTGCCGCCGAGGTTGGGGTACTCATTTTTGAGCGTATTGAAGCAGTGGGGGCAAGCGGTCACGATCTTTTTGATCTCGTAGCCGTCGAGCACAGCAATATTGGTGAGGGCCTGCATTTGAAAGGTCATCTCGTCACCCGCACGCTTGGCAGGGTCGCCTGTGCAGGATTCCTCTGGCCCGAGCACTGCATAACTCACACCCACATGCTCGAGGATGCGCACAAAGGATTTGGTTACTTTCTGGTAACGAGCATCAAAGGAGCCCGCACAACCCACCCAAAACAGGATTTCGGGGGTTTTGCCTTGCGCCACCATGTCGGCCATGGTCGGCACCTTGATTTGAACCATATTTTTCGTCACGTCGCTCATGCGCTTTCCTAGATTTATTGGGCCATCCTCGGCCTTGAGGTTCCAAAATTACATTTCCCTAGCTTTCACTACAAACTATTTTGAAGGGCTTTTTGGGGCAAAGCGGATTTCTTGTCCCGCAAGTGTCCGCACCATTTCCAATTCTGTGGTCAAGTTCACAGTATCGGGCCAACGAGCGAGGTAGGATTCTCCAAATTGCAGGGCAAGTTGGTAATTGCCTTGATCCCTCGCGATGGTGTATCCCAGCAGCCAGTCTTGGGGATTGTTTTGATCGATCGCCATGGCCAATTGCAAGTGCGTCAGCGCATCGGCATAACTTTTCAATTGGTACTCGATGATTGCCATGTCTTCATAGACCTTAATTTCGGCGGGTTCCAGGGCAATGGATTCCTTGAAGTAAGCCAAAGCTTTGCGTGTATCGCCGGCTTCATAGCTCAACGAACCTGCAAATTGGATCATGAAGGCAAATTCGGAACGGTTTTGCTGGTTTTGGTAAGGCGAGACTGCTTTGAGGAATTCGTCGATGAGGCGCAGGGCTTCAGGTTTGCCAAGCGACGGTACCTCCAGCGCCTGCCGCAGGATGAAGGCGCCGCCACCGTGGCCAGAGATCACAATGTGCTGCGCCACATTCACTTGCCGCAGGTGCACAGCGTGTGCATTGTGGTTTACGACTACCGCCATTGCCTGTAATCCGCCCAAAGAAAAAAGGATCCCAACGGGCAACCAAGTCATTTTCAGCGAATCTTCCTGTCTAGACAGCCAGAGCACGGCCAAAACCAATAGTCCGGGGGCTTGCAATGCACATAAATCCCAGTCGCGCGGCATCGCTAGCAGCGGATCAATCGCAAAAAACAGCAAGCCCGTGAGACCCGCTGCGATGGTGACTGCCACCTCAGCCGGCGCGCTCCAAGGCTGATTGCGCATTACGCCCACCGCCCAGGCCACTAGCAGCACAAATCCCGGCGCGGTACACAAAAGCATTTCCTGCCAGCAGTCCCAAAAATGCCATGCAGAAAACATCGCGTAAGCATTGTCGGCGGTGTGGTCGGCAAATAGCCTCAAGAAAATATTCTTTTCGCCACTGACGGCCCCCGCCTTTTCTGCGCCAGCGCTGAATGCCGTGAAATAAGCGATCATGCCCAATAAAATGCAAACCAATGGGATCATGAGTCCCGCCCGTCGCCAAGATAGCCATTGTAGGCGCTCGGGCCGCGTGCCAGCCCAGCGAGCCAAAAAAGCGTAGCCAAGGGTGGGGGCCAAAATATAGCCTGCTGCATGCGATCTGATTGCCACTAGGAGCAGTATGCAAAGAACAATCAACCATTTGGCTTCTCTTTTCTCCAGGTAGATGACCAGCGTGATCAGATATGCAGTGAACAGCAAGATCGGCGCGGCATATACCTCTGCGTGGCCATAAAACACTTGGGCGGCACCCGCCGTGAGGCCCAAGATCGCGCCCAAGAGGCGCAGCAACGGACTTTTTAATTTGTAGTACACAAATTGCATCCATACCCAAGCAAAGAGCGCACCGATCACCGCCGAGAGTACACGAAATGCCTCCGGTAGCGAGCAACCGAATGCTTTTTGCACAGCAGAAGCAAGGCCATAGGTAAAGGTTTCGCCATTCTTACTGCTGAAAATCGTTGGACTCAGGGCGCTCAGCAAACTGTGCTTGCCAGCCTCTTGGCCGCCCGGACTCAGGCTCGCCAATATCGTGCGCGCATCGCCATAGAGTTGGGTTGCGATTGTAAGCTTGTAAAATAAGAGCGCCATCAGACCAGCAATTCCCAGTGACATGGCCCAATTGGGGATGGCCTGTCTCAGTTGCAAACTTGGGGAAATGCGCGTTGTGGCCCAGGCCAATGCGAGGCCCACAACGAGGCAAGCAAGACTCGTCCAGATGGATAAATAGCTATGAAAATGGATGCCCCAAAAGTGCAGCGGCTGCCAATAGGCGAGCGCAAAAAGCGATAACAGCAGCAGACCAGAGACCATGAGCACGCGTCGGGTAAACTTGGCGGAGCTCATAGGGCATCTTGTTTTACTGCATTTACTTCAAGCCTAGTGCGCGCGCAGATGTGATGGCATCTCGAGTTCCTGCGACCAATCAAAGCGGGTGCTTGCGCTCATGGCCCAAGGCGCACCGTTGTTTTGGATATTGGTGATCATCATGCCGATGGCCGCAGGCATTTTGGCCTCGTTCATGACCAGGTATTGGCGCATCTCCACGATGAGCGGCACGTGCGAAATCTCGACAGGGCACTCCTGCATGCAGGCGCCGCAGGTCGTGCAGCCCCAGATTTCCTCGGGTGTGATGAAATCAAACAACGATTTGCCGTCGGCATACTCAGGATTCTTGACCAGTTCTGGACCTTGGGTCTTCATGCGGTGACGCACGTCGATGAAGATCTTGCGTGGGGAGAGTTTTTTGCCGGTGGTGTTGGCTGGGCAGACCGATGTGCAGCGACCGCACTCGGTGCAGGTATAGGCATCCAAAAGCGTCTTCCAGCTCAAGTCTTTGAGGTCCTTGACGCCAAATTGGGCAACCTCCTCAACCACAGCACCCTCTGCGGGGGCAGCGTAAGGATCGAAGTTGGGGTCCATCATTTGCTTTACCTCCTTGGTCACGACCGCATTGTTTTTGAGCTTGCCGGGCGCCTCCAGATTTCTGAAGAATACATTCGGCAGCGACAACATCACGTGGAAGTGTTTGGAGTAGGGGAGGAAGTTGAGGAAGATCAGGACCAAACCGATGTGAATCCACCAACCCGACTCATGCAAGATGTGGATGGCATCTGGGCCCATGCCTGCAAACAAGCCTTTGACGGCATAGCTGAAAGGGTAGAAGCCAGCGGCGTCATCGCCCTTTTCCAAAATGTAACCAATGTTCATGGCTACCAAGGAAACCATGAGCAGCATGGTGAGCACGAGTACTTGGGTAGCATCGGTGCGGGAGGATGGTTTCATCTCAGGGGCGACAAAGCGCTTGGGGATGGTGATGTAGCGCCTGCCGAGAAAGACGATCGCCGCGACGATGATCAATCCGCCAAAAATATCGCCTAGCGCCACGATGCCTGTGTACACGGGCCCCAGGAACTTGAAGAGGCGCTCAGTGCCCAGCAGTCCGTCAAAGGCCATCTCGGCCGTGCCGAATGTGATGATCATAAAGCCCCAGAAGATCGTGGCATGCAATGCGCCGGCGACCGAGTAGCGAAAGATCTTGACCTGCCCGATGCCCAGTACCAGTGTGTTGATGAGGCGTTTGGGTATTTGGTCGAGGCGATTCTCGTCTTTGGTGAGCTTGAAATACTTCACCAACTTGGCGACCGTCCAGAGGAAAAAGCCCACGGCGATCACAAAAACAATACTAAAAGCGACCTGTTTCTCAGTCATCATTCCCTCCATGTAAAGGCTGCAATTTAGGGGAAAAACAAATGAGAATTCAAGCCTAAGCCACCAAATTTGAGGATCACAAGGATAGAATTTGCAGGGAGCGATCATTCCGAGGACCACAACGAGGCGCAAAATTTTGAGTTTTTGCGGGGGCCGACGAAAAAAAACAAAAAAAAGCTTGGAGGGTCCCGAAAATACCTTACATTTGCGTTCCCAATTTGTTGCCAGCGACTGATGGTAGCAATGAGATGGTGCGGTAGCTCAGTCGGTAGAGCAATAGACTGAAAATCTATGTGTCGCCGGTTCGATCCCGGCCCACACCACAAGGGAAGCCCGAAATTGACGCAAGTTGATTTCGGGCTTTTTGTTGGACTAACATTTAACTTGGATTTCAGGATCGTCGCCTCATTGTGCATGACAAACCAAATGTTGCCGGCAGATTTTGTAGATCATCTTTGGAATCGAAGATTTTTCTCCCCTTAAATTTCGCTATCCCCATGATCCATACGCTCGACAACCTGCAGAACTACCTGCTTGAAAAAGGCATGCTCGATATTGCATCCATCGTCGATGGGAGTTACTCGGCGTCCCAAGGCACCACGCGCAAATACGACATTCAATGTCACCCGCCGTAATTGCATGCAACTATTTGTGAAGCAATTGGTTGCCTTTGATTCGCATAATACCTATTCCACCAAAAGACGCCACCTGCGGAGTAAACAATTTTTTCAAAAGCAGATTCTTTAAGCGATGAATTTGGGTGTGCAAATGCAAGCAGTACCCGCGAAGTATTCGTCGGTCGCAAAGGCCGTTGCAGAAATCCCTGATTTCTGCAATATACGCAAAGATGGCCGTGAAGAATATGCATCTACTACGCTGATCCATGAGGATATCAAGTGGATGAATGTCTTGGTGCAGGGCAAGAATGGGCAATAAAAAATCAGTCTGATCGATTGGGAAATCCTGGATATCAGCGACCCGATGTGGGATATTGCGTGCTTGGCAGTTAGCTGCTGATTATTCCTTGTTGGCGGAGGCGTCCGTCGACTTGCGGACTACGCTCCAGTGCATTTTTTACAGTCAAGGAAATTTTTCGCCGTGCCACGGCACGGCCAGCAATGCCGAAGTGCTGCTGACTGCTGACGGGTTGCTACATGACAGCAGCCTCGCGCGAGGCTGGGCGCATTAGCACCGAGCGCTACCGCGCCGACAGAATCTGCTGGATCTCTGGCCTTGCCGCCCCCAATGGTGGGGTGGGGCGTTTTGAAAACCTGCGTTTGATGATCGGACTCGCTGGTACGGGCTGTTTTTATTTACGGATGGCGCAAGCAGCCACTGTGCCGAGCGTACTCTTGCTGTCGAGGGGGTGAGCCTTGAAGTTGTGCAAAGCGATTGGTCCTTGAGGGAATTTCGGCTTGTATCCAAAACGGAGCGCCGCAGTATCGATGGATATTGCGGCGCATCTCGTTGAGGGCTAGCCGCTACATCGGTACAGGGCACCCGCAGTAATGGCAAATGGACATCGGTTCAGCTGAGCTGGTGAGCGACCATAGCCCTGTTCGGGTATTTTAGGCAAAATCGACCTTAAAACAAGGAAGGGGCTAGGTCTGCGTTGTAGCGTAGGATGCTAGAGGAGGGCGATCGCACTGCGCGATTGCTGAATTCTCGTTCGAATCAACCGATGGAAAAGTTTTTTTCAGGAATTTATAACATTCGTTTTCAGTTTGACGTAAGATGTCAAACATACAGCCGATATTGATAATGAAAAAAGAAATCAAGAACATGAACCCAAACTCAAATCGAGTTTGATAAACGGCAAAAGCCGCTTTGCAATGACCAAGGGGTCGTGGAAATTGCACAACAACGTCGACCAACAAAGTTGGTTGTGAACAACTCGCGCACCGGTCGGCGCTGTAGCAATACAAATTGACCAATCGTAGTTTTTAGGGGGTAGCCTTTACAGGTTTGGATCGCAATGTTTTTTTGTGTGGTGATCGGATATTGTCTCGTCGCAAAGCAATACCGTAACAATTGCCCATTCGAACGAGCGGATCGAGCTTGCATTTTGAACACTTTTCGGACGATATCATCGCCCCAATCAGTCGCGTACCCAACACTTAATATTTGGCCTCAAATCGAGGTCAGGTAATGCGCAATCCGCTGCACAAGTCGAGTCGACTTGTATGCCGCGCAGGATAACCATGTCATTTTTTAACAACCTCAATATACAATTTTTATGAAAACCATGTGTAACTATTCTCGTTCTCTTGCTTCTGCTTCTTGGTCTCTTTTGTGCTTGAGCGCATTGATTTTCTTTGCATTGCTAATGACGCAACTAGACGTCCAGGCGAAAGGATTGGTAGATTCTTGCACTGAATCCGCATACTACGAGCAAACATATTATGCAATGGCAAGCTGCACTCCTGCAATGAACCCTGCTGTCACCGAGATTTCGATCAAAACGATGTATGAAGGGCTACGCGGATTTGAAAGCGCGCAATTGTACGCGAGTTTGGTTGCCGGTGGAAACGTATTGACGGTGACCCTGGCCGGCTTCAGCGGTCAACAATTGCCCGCAGACAAGCTCCTGGGCACCATCACTTTGAACGATGGCAGCACCGAAAAGACGTTTTCGGTGAGAACTGAGGGTGGTGTGTTGATCGTTGATGAGATCACATTGTAGCCATCACATTGCTATCGAGCAGAATCGCCCGTGTAATCAGTCAAAAATTGGCTGGCTACACGGTTTTTGCATTCAATTGCATTTGCTGAGCTCCTCAAGAAGAGTTTTATGTAGCCAGAAATATTTTTGCGTTTCGTTTTTTGTTTCCATTGATAATAGGATTTGAGAAAGCTTCTTCGCTTTGAGGTCAGGATTTACAAACCGAGAAAGACACATTTTGGAAAAAAGTTCGAGATACCTTAGGAAAAAGTCCTTTTCTATTTTGGTTAGATTTTTGTTTCGCGATACGAATTGTCTGGAGGCTTCCAATAGCGAGACTAACCATTGGTAATCTCCAATTTCCCAAACAGCTCTGCACATCGTTGTACGTGCGGTGATGTTTCGTTGCGTATCCTCGATGCTTCCGATTCTATTGTGAAGCAACTCCACCACTTTGTGGTATTCATGATTGAGCAAGTGAATAAATGCTCGGTTTACGAAATATGTTAACTGATTCGGGTCGCCATTGATTTTTGACTTCCAATCTTCAAGAAATTTTGCGCTCCATTGAACCTCACCGAGTTTGCACATCCTATGCATGATTACTCCATAAAGATTTTGTTGCATCATACCCGTAGGGCTGAAAATCCCTGCTGCCAAGGCACCTGAATATAGCTCGCGTACCATTGGTGTGTATTCGTTTTCCCCTCTTGTGATTGACCACGTGAGAAAGTTGTAGGCGATTCCAAATAGATCCAGGACTTCGCTACTATCAAAATTGGTAGGGTCCGAAACAATTTGTTTGATTTCCAAAAAGTGTTTCTTCGCAGAATCATTACCCATTTGAAAATCAATCATCAATTTATAGGCGTGTGAATATGCTTTGATTTCAAGAATGGAGCAATATGGTTCGATGAGCGATTTTTCGTAAGCAAGTTTGGCATAGTGTGTATCAACTTCCATTTTCCACGCAATCGTGGCATTGAGGACGGCACAGGCATACTTCAAAGAAATGAAAGTGATATAGATGTCGATTCTTTGTACCGTTGCTTTGAGATTGGTATCATGAATGTTTACCGCTTTGCTCACGGTAAAATCATTCCGCACAATCTCCCTTCGCATCCGATACAGGTGATACTCGCCGAAGTCCTTTTTGGGGGGCATGGCTTCGATTTCCTCGTAGGTGCGCTCGAAATGTTTTTCCCAGCCTCGTGTATGCATGGCTTTGAGCAGGTGCACGTGGTGGGCATTGGTGTCGCCTTTGTATTCCATGAAGGCGACAAAGTCCAGCACCCTGTCGAGCATTTGCACGAGACGGATGCGGATGTATTTGCGCTTCTTTTCGTCGAGTATGGCATCTGGGAAAAACTCCGCCTGAAACAGGTCGGCATCGATCACTTTGCCTCCTTGGTCGAGTACCTCGGTCTGGATGATGCGCAGCATGCGCGCCATCTGTAAACTGTTGCCGAGCAAAGGGGATGAAAAGTAGGCGTGAAGGTCCTTGAGCTCTTTTGCGTTGAGTCTGCTCAGGAAGTAGTATAGCTTTTGGCCTCTTTTACTTTCTTTGAATTCCTTCATGTTCAACGTTTTGTGCATCCTACAAGTTCCTTACACCGAGGTGTGAGACTTGATTTTTTGTTTCAATATAGCTTTTTTCTAAAATCAAAGTACGCTAAGTGATTGAAATTTGCTGTGTGGGCGTGTTTTCCGGGTTGGTGCTGGTAAGTTTGAGTATAGCTAATGCCGTTTTTTGTACGAAAAATTGATTTTACACCCTCGTAGCTTTGAATTGTTGTCTAAGCGGTCGAGCGAGATGAAAGCCTTCAAAGATACGTCGCAGCCCTTCGCCAGAACGGTTGCTGACTGAGAAGGGCGAAAAAGGTGTAGGATCCTTACTGAACCCATAAACGATTGTACCGCTCCGCAGTCCACCAGCTGCGGAGCTTCTTTTTGTGCGATTTCGAGGGGATCGGATACTTAAGGCACCGTGGCGTCGCGTGCTGCTACTGCGGTGGGAAGGAAGGATAGAATGGGCTTTTTTTGGCCGTAGCCTTCCCTAGTCGTAGGACAGTCGGCTCAGTATCACAAACGGCGAAGTCTGCGAATCCCTCGCAAAATCAATTCCGCAATGCGCTAAAATGGGTTCAGTCTTGTTGTTCAGGCGCGTTGGTATCGCCCTTGTCGTCGGCTCCGCCGCCGATTTGCCAGTGGTAGAGCATCCATCCCGGCTCTTCCTTGGTAAATTCCATCTTGTGTACCTTTTGGCCGACGACTGCCGACGCAAAGTAGATGTCTTCAGTGATTTCTTCCCAGCTTGTCTTGGCCGCTGCGAGATCCTTGCCGAGCACGGTCATGCCGTCGCGGTAACTTTCATCTTGGTAGAGGGCGACGAGCGAGACTTGGCCGGTCGGGGTAGCCACGCGGGGCAATGCAGATACATTGCCGGCCTTGAGGATATCCACAAATGCGATGAAGCTTTTTTGTGGCGTGCTAAGGTCGGGGATGTCATGACCTCCTTTGCGCACCGCCATACTCAAGATACCCACCGCGACCACAAGGGCCCACAAACCAAGTCTAGATTTCATAGCCACGTCCAAATCATCTTTGGATACCAAAAACCAATCGTGTTGCTTGTGAGGTCGCGAAAAGAACTGTTTTGTATCGTCAATTTTCCCAAGGCACTAAGTTAATAAGAAATCTGAATCGATTCAGGACAGTTTTTCCACGGTACGGGCCCAATTGTCCTCAAAATACAGCTTTGCTCTGATTGGTCATCTAGGGTTCAAAAAAGTAAGCGGAAGCTACCTGCCATCGATTGAGGTTGCTTCCGCTTGAGAGCTCATCGAGCACGAGGGCTCCTTAGGTAGATCAGTGTGTGACTGCGGGTTCCATTTCCTTGGCCTGTGCGACCCAGGATGCGACTTTTTTGGAGGTCGGGAGCTGACGCACGAGTTTTTTATCTGAATTGACTTCTACCATTTTGGTGTGAAGGTTTTCTGGCTTGCGGGTGGCAAGTTCCTTGACGGTGTCTACGCCAGCTGCCTCTAGGAGGTCAGAATATTCTTCGGCAACGCCTTTGATGCGGAAAAGATCAGCCATATTCACCCAACGCAGAATCTTTCCTTCGTCGATTCCCGTGGCCTCAGCCAGTTTCTTGCGGCCTGCTTTGGCGCCAGCGGCTTTCAGCAGGGCCTCAGTGGTTTTGATACCTGCAGCAGACAATTTTTCTGCCATCACGGGGCCGATTCCTTCGATTGTGATAATACTTGCCATTTTTGAGCTTACATTTAAGGTGAAAATTCCAATGTTGATCTGCTACTTTAGTCACAAAGCAATCATAGATGCGACATATTACCGATCAAACGGAGGCGAAATTATGTTGAATGGCAATTGCACTTTTGAGTTTTCGACGAATAAGGTGGTTTTCCATACGAATGAGAATTCAATGCTTGAAACGATGATGAGACGCTTCATTTTGCTACTTTTTTTGAGCGCGATGGTCTTGGTACCCACCACGGTAGGCGCGCAAATCTATGCTGGGATCGGGCTGCAAGGCGGCTTTACCAACATGCCCAATGCCAACATTCCCATCAACCGCTACAATGACCGAGCCTTTCTGTATCGGCGGATGAATCAATTTCACCTGCCATTCGGCGAAATCTATGAGGTGAGCTTCAGGCCTGATCGTGCCATTTTCAGCCTCAACCTCAACACGCGCCGCATGCGCGCTACGGCCAAGAGCACCGACGCCCAAGGCATTTTTCAGCGCGACGTGCGTTTTGCGCTGCAGTCGCTGAGCCTCGGTGCTGGCTACGCTGTCGTAGATGAAGAAAAATTTGCGCTGTACCTCGGCGCCTCCCTCGATGCGGGTTACATGCGCCTGTCCACGCGCACGGGCTACACGACCCAGATCAACCGCACCAACTATTACCTCTGGCGCCGCTCGCCGCTGCTGGGCGTCACTGGATTTGGCAAGATGGTCTTCAGGAGCAGCCGGGACGCGGTCACGGTCTACTCGATCATGCCTTATGTGCAGCTTCCGTTTCAAAACTTCGATTTCCAATCGCTGGAGCAATTGCTCAACCAAGGCTACTTGCTGCCCTATTCCGGTCCGCTGCCAGCGAGGGCTTGGAATGTCGGGGTGGCATTCAACTTTGACCTCGACTTGATTGGGTTTTTGATAAAGTAGCGCGGTAGTTAGCAGTTGCGCTACTAGCCACTCCAACAACTGCTACCTGCTACCTGCTACCTGCTACCTGCTACTTGCTACCTCATATATTGATTCATCACTCGGGTTTCATTATTTTTGCGCAAAGTCTTTCGCATGGTCATCGCCAATCCCATATTCGACGTTGCGTTCAAATTCCTGATGGAAGATGATCGCGTGGCCAAGTTTTTTATTGGTACCCTGCTCGACGAGGAGATCGAGGAAGTGACGGTCAAGCCACAAGAATATGTGCGCCGTGGCGAGGCCAAGGGCTTTGAGGGGGTTGGGTTTTCGATTTACCGTCTGGACTTCATCGCGACCGTGAAGACCGCGACGGGGGAGCGCAAGAAAGTCTTGATCGAGATCCAAAAGGCCAAAAACGCTATCGATTTGATGCGTTTTCGCAACTATCTTGGTGAGCATTACAAAAAACGCGACCTCATCGACGGGCAGCAGGTGGCCTTGCCCATCGTGACCATCTATTTGTTGGGCTTCAAGCTGCCGGATGTCGAGTCTTGCGTGATCAAAGTGAACCGGCAGTATGTCGACCTCATCACGCACAAAGTGATTGAGCAGAAGAGTGAATTCATCGAGAAGCTCTCCCACGACTGTTATGTGGTGCAGCTCAGGCGGATAGCGGGCAAGGTGCAAACCAAGCTGGACCGCTTGCTGAGCGTCTTTGAGCAGAACTATTTCATTGATGAAGACGGCATCGTGAAGGAATATACCCACGAGGTCGATGACGAAGACATCGTGCGCATCCTCGAAAAGCTGCACTATTTTGGCACCGATCCCTACCAAAAGAAGAAAATTGAGGAGGAGCAGGAGTATGACCGCGTCTTTGAGGATGCGATCGAGGAGCACCGACTGCGCTTGGAAACCAAGATTGCTGATCAGGCAAAGGCGCTAGAAGCCAAAGACAAAGCACTCGAAGACCTCGCGAAAATGGTCGAGGAACTTAAGCGCAAGCTAGATCAAGATCAGGCTTGAAAGCTGCTCCCATCCTAAAAACAATCCAATTCCGCAAATCACCCTTTCCGCCTCAGACCTTGTTGCGGCGCATGTATTTCAGCACTAACACAATCGCAAACAGCGCCAATGTGAATGCGCCCAATGCGATGAGGAGCAGCCATTGCTGATTCGGACTCTCCGGCTCAGGTATGGGTGCAATGGCTTGCAGGCGATGGCCTACGGTGTCTTGCACGACTTGCGCTTGCTCAGCTGTGGCGGGTGCCTCTGCCTGCAGCGCGAGGGGCGGGAAGCTGTATGCCAAAGGCTTGTTGCTGATCGCGAGGCCCTTGCGCTGTTTGAGCAGCTTGGTGCTCAGCCCATAGCGCTCGGCGGCCACGTAGTTTTCGTGGGCGCTTTTGCGGTCATTGAAAAGGAGGCAGACATTGCCGAGCTCGAAGAGGAGGGCGGCGATGTAGGGATCTTTGGGCTGAATGAAGGTCATGCGTTCATTCAGCTGATAGAAGAGGGCATGTTGAAGCGCACGCATCACGACCGTGTCGGCATCGGGTTTGGGCTCGGTCTCCTGCCCAAAGTCGTGGCCTGTCAAGGCGGCGCCGCTGACGGGATTCATGTGGACGATCTTGGCTTCGATGATCTTTACATGCAGCCATTCTGTGCCCTCGTGCGAGCCCGGATTGATTTTAATTGCCTTTTGGAGCCATTTATGAGCATCTTGAAGCTTGCCGTTGACTTCGAGGATGGTGCCGTAGTTGGCGCAGGCTTCGTATTTGTCGGGCCACTTTTTGATGATTTTGGCGAATATTTCTTCGGCTTCCTTGTATTTGCCTTCGTAGACGCGCCACACACCATAGTCGATGGAAATTTCGAAACGCCCGAGTTCGTAACCGAGTCGGCTTTCTTCTTTGAACGTGTCGAATGAAGGATCCGCCGTGTTAAATGCATGTCCATGAGGGACAGGGAATAACCGCATGGAGGATTCCTGGCGCCGACTAAAGTCTTTCATGAACTGCCAAAGGCAGGCATTCAGCTGGGAAAA
The DNA here is from genome assembly GCA_031424495.1 of Bacteroidota bacterium. Lineage (GTDB taxonomy): Bacteria > Bacteroidota > Bacteroidia > J057 > JADKCL01 > JADKCL01. The sequence continues at coordinate 14,186 of JANPHP010000015.1, forward strand.
AAGGCAAAACCCAAGGGCGACCAAGGCGAGAATTTTCTTCATTTGCATGCGCTTCATCCTACCCAAATTAACGCTCTTTTCCAAATGCCACAAGGTCGATTTTTTGGAAAATACATCAGCTTACTCCCCTAGAACTTCAAAGCTTTGCAGGACAATGCAAGCTAGGTATTGCCCTTTGCAGGTTGCGATCCAATGCATTTGCCCCAAAAGCCAAGAAGATCCTAGTTCCACATTCCCCAAACCACCTGAAAACCAATCTCCAACATCTCCAATATAAATTTATTGTTACCATCCCCCTGCACCATTGTGTATCCCCCCGTATAGAGTATTTTTGTTGCTTCTTTAAAAACTTCTAAATCCAAGTCACTTGGATTGCTCATATTTGGAATAAGTAACTGAATTGGAACTGAGAATGAAGAACAGGTATATTGATCTCATTGAGCAAACTTTCCACTTCCCGCAGGAGGGTTTTCACGTTGAGGACAATCAACTGCATTGGTGGGGCATCCCCCTCATGGACATCGTCGAGCAGTATGGCACCCCCGTCAAATTGAGTTATTTGCCCCGTATCGGTCAGCAGATCGACCGGGCACGTAAGCTCTTTGGGGTCGGCATCGCCAAGTCACTCTATGACGGCGACTACCACTATGCCTACTGTACCAAGAGTTCGCACTTCTCGTTTGTGCTGGAAAAGGTGCTAGACCACGGCGCGCATTTGGAGACCAGCAGTGCATTTGACATCAACATTGTTGAGTCATTGTACGAAGCCGGGAAACTCAGCAAGGACCGCTACATCATCTGTAACGGCTTCAAGAAGGACAATTACCTGGAGAACATCGCGCGCTTGGTGGACCATGGATTTGAGAACCTGATCGTCGTGCTCGACAATATGCATGAGCTCGACAGGTTGCTTGAATTCACCCAAAAGCCAGTGAAGATCGGCCTGCGCATCGCCGCCGAGGAGGATCCCAAGTTTGAATTCTATACCAGCCGCCTTGGCATCCGCTACAAAGACATCGTGCCTTTTTACGTGGACAAGATCAGGAAGCACAAGCATTTGGAACTGAAAATGCTGCACTTCTTCATCAATACCGGCATCGCCGACACGGCTTACTACTGGAACGAGTTGCTCAAATGCATCAATGTATACTGCGCGCTCAAAAACATCTGCCCCGAACTCGACAGCCTCAACATCGGCGGCGGCTTTCCGGTCAAGGACTCGATGGCCTTTGAGTATGACTACGAATACATGGCCGAGGAGATCGTGGCGCAGATCAAGGAAAACTGCAATGCCCGCCGGGTGAAGGAACCCGATATCTTTACAGAGTTTGGCACGTTTACCGTCGGCGAGAGCGGCGCGATCCTGTACAACATTTTGGAGCAAAAGCAGCAAAATGACCGCGAGAAGTGGGACATGATCGACAGCTCCTTCATGACCACGCTGCCCGACACTTGGGCCATCAACAAGCGCTACATCATGATGGCCATCGACAACCTCGATGAGCCTTATGAGCGTGTGTTTTTGGGCGGATTGACCTGCGACAGCGACGACTACTACAATGCCGAGGCGCACAGCAATGCGATCTACCTGCCGCGCTACAAGCGTGGCCGCGACCAATACATCGGCTTTTTCAATACGGGTGCCTATCAGGAGTCGATCGGCGGCTATGGCGGCTTGCAGCACTGCTTGTTGCCGACCCCCAAGCACATCGTCGTGGACCGCGACGAGAATGGCGAAGTCACGACCAAGCTGTTCTCCAAAGAGCAGAGCTACAAGTCGATGTTGAAAATATTGGGGTACTAAACGATGGCGAAAACTGGGCTCAAACGCTTGGCGATGCAGGGCATGCTCGTGCTGACCTGTTTGTTAGGTAGCGTTGTGACCGGGTTTTCCCAAAATCGCATCCATGTCGGGATCGGCTACAATCAGAGCTTTGTAGCGCTGGACAGCCTCAACTATGTGCTCAATGCATTCAACAAGGAAAATGCATGGACCGCCAACAAACCCATGCATGAGATCCATGCGCCAGGAGGCATCACAGCCCATATTGGCGGTGATTTCAATGGCATCTTGGTAGATTTTCACTATACGATGCGACTCGGCAATACGCGCGCCAAGAGCGAGCCCTCGGCCACATCCTTTAATTCTCAGGTGATACAGGTGCGCTACAATGCAAGCACTTTTGACCTAGGATTGGGGGTTTTTTTGGTGAAAAAGCCACGTTTCAGATTGGCGCTCGGTCAGTCGATCGACTTTGGCAATTTGCGTCTCAGTGGTCGGCAGGGTAATACACCGCAAGTGACGAGTCAGATTTATGGGCGTTATGTGAATGAGCTCAACTTTGGGACAAGCAGCTTTTTGCACTTTATGATTTCGTTGCAAGACAATGTCGGTCCTGGTATTTTCATTCGGCCCTATTACCAATTCAGCCTTCGTCAAAACGACTACGGTCCGCTCAACCGCGCCATACGCCCAACTGAGAGTTTGAAAGATCCACTTTTCATCCTAGGGCGCCAAAGCAATTTTGGGCTGAAAGTCGGTGTGTTTTTGGGGAGCTAGGGTTGCGGTCCTTAGTTTTTATCAAGGCAAATGCGCCCCATTACCTTGGGAATAATGCTTCAGTTGCTTGGCGGCAAGCCTTTATCAATGCGTTTGTGGCAATCGTTTAAATCATTTTTTGGGTTCGGTTTTGGGCTCCCTTGATCGGTGAATGCAAAATGTTTGGGCTATCCTGCGCAATGTAGCTTGCGCCCCTGCGGGGCTTGGCGCTGTTGAATGCCGTAGACGATGGGCTTTCCCGCTGTAGCAGCGAGGACGCGGTGCCCATCGCTAACGGCTCGCACCCCTTCGGGGCTGTAGCGCATTCAAATAGTTCGGAAGAGGTAATTGCAAAGCGGGTAAAACTCCCCGTGAATCGCAGCACAAACCATTCATACAGCCCCGAAGGGGCGAAAGCAGTCAGCATAGGGCAAAGCCCTATGCTTATCGCAGCACAAACCATTCATACAGCCCCGAAGGGGGCGAAAGCAGTCAGCATAGGGCAACGCCCTATGCCAATATTGCCATTTACCACCCCAACAGCCCCGAAGGGGCGCAAGCAGTCAGCATAGGGCAACGCCCTATGCTAATATTGCCATTTTCCACCCCAACAGCCCTGAAGGGGCGGCAGCAATAGCTATAGCGCTTTACCTGTATCGGAACTCATCTCTAGATTAGAATCGCGCCTATCCCCGCAAAAAACAAGCTTGCGGCGGGTTGCACTGCACCTCACACCCCATGCGGGGCGGCGGCGGCGGCCGGCGCGGGTTGTGGCGCGGCGACAGGTTGAGGATTGGGAATTGCTTGGGGGATCGGAGCTACGGATGGTGTCACAACATCCGCAGCAGACATACCGGGGATGATTTTGGAGATTTTGTCATACTCAGGTTGCAGGGCTTCAAGCTCCTCATGAGAGGAATCCAATGCGCCGAGCATGCTGCCAAATTGGGTCTTGCGAGCCTCCCAGGATCCGAGGATTGCCCGGCGTGGAGCGCCTTCGACCTCGATGCGCATAAGCCATACTTCATTGGCATCCAGGAAGCTGTGCAATTCCTTGAGTTGAAAAAGGCGGCGGCGCGATGCACCGTCAAAGGACTCTCTGAGGCGAGCGATGCGCAGTTGCAAGGCCGTGTCTTGTTTGATGGCGGCTTGCCGCCAATGGTTGCTCGTGTCTTGGATGGCCTGCATGAACGAATTATGCCGCGTTGCCACGTCGACATATTTGGACTCAGCCTTTTCCATGATCTGCATCCAGCTGCGTTGTCCTTCGTGCATGTCGTTGAGCTCAGCTTCTGGAATACCCGAACGGCATCCTCCCAAAAAGAGCAATGCCCAAAATAGCCAAACCATTGGCTGAATGCGACGCAGATGACTCACGTGATAGACCTCGACAGATATTAATTCCGACTACAAAATTAGTGCGGCAAACAATGATTTCAAAGCCGCTGCAAGGATTTGCGGTCCACCGCAGTGGTATCACCGACTATGCCCCAGTCCATGCCTGTCAGGTATTGTCGCAGCATGGCCGAAGATGATTTGGCAGTGACGGCATCGAGCAGTAGGATTTCGTTGCCGGCACGCGAAAGGGCTAGCGATGAAGCTGCAAAGTCGAGCTTGGCAGCGAGGCTGCTCGCAGACTCGTAGCCAAGTAATATTTGTGTGCGCATCGCATTTTGTGCAGCCAACACCTCTGGTTCGCTGAATCCATAAGTCTTGAGCTTGCGCAATTCGCTGAGTGTAAACTCGGCGCACTGAAAAGCGTTGGGGCCAGTGATTTGGATCAGGTTGTAGCCCTGCGGATGCGCGATGTAGCTTGCCTCCAAGCGCGTGGCCACCTTGTCGCTGATGACGAGTTTGTCGCGCAGGCGCTTTTCCAGCATTTGCATGACCAATTGCATCTGCACCGTCGTCGCAGATGCTGCAGAGGGCCCCGGAAAAATCCCTGCCAATGTCTGTGCGCCGCGCGTTTCGTGTACAAGGCTTGCGCGCCCGATCTCGGGCGCCACATCTGCGGGTGCCGTTTGTGCACAAGGGGCATCTGGCAGGGCATCGACGGTTTCCAAGAGCAAGTCGCTGATGCGCTCTGCCTCGATTGGGCCTACCGTGATGAGCCGCAGGTTGCAGCGCTGTCGCATGAGGTCCCTGAAGGTAGCCTGTGTAGTGGCGAGCGCCACGCCTTCCAACTCTTGGGAGGTGGTGCTGAGCAGGGGGGGGATGGTCTGTGGCCAAGCAGCTTTGAGTGCCGCTGCATGCGCTTGCAGGCTGCGGTCTGCCTCGGCGGCCTTTTGGGCAGCGACATGGCGGTTGCGCAGTTGGACGAAGCTGGCTTTTTCAAACAATGGATCGGTGAGGCAGGCGTCGATTAGCGCCCAGGTAGGTGCGATGCGGTCTGGCAGGCAATCGACCAGGATTACAGGTCCGTCTGCCGTAGTGAGAAAAGCGAGGGTCGCGCCGACAGATTCCCATTTGCGGGCCAATGCTTTGCTGTCAAAATCGCCCGCGCCACAGGTAAAAGCCGCCTCGACCGCAAGATTTTGCGTGGCATAGGAGCTTTCCTCGGGCAGTTGCCAGCCAAAATGCAGACGCAGGTGGATGTAGTCGCGGTCGACCTGCTGGTGCAATACCGAGACGCCGCTGTAATCGTAGGCCAATAATCCGCCGATGTGGGCTTGCTTGGGCAATTGTGGTCCGCGCGGGCAGCCCCACAGGAGCAGAGAGAGGCTTAGAATTGCCCAGCGGTATTTGGATTGGCTAGAATACATTGTCTTGGGCATCTGCGGGTGCATATTCAAAGCTCAGCCGGCGATTGCGCAGGTCGTCCTCGTTGGGGAATTCAGGGAATGCCTCGCCATAAGCCCTGATCACCAGTTGTTTGGGGGCGATGGCAAAACGATCAACTAGGAGTTCCCGAATCGCCTTGGCACGGGTCACGCTTGCTTGATAGTTTTTCACGCCATCGCCCAATCCTTCTGAAAAGCTGTTGAGGAAGATGCGTTTGTCGGGATGGTCATGCAACATGCTGGCGATTTCTCGCAACAATGGCAAGGTGCTGCTATCGGCAACCAATGGATTGGCGGCGAAGGATAAGCGCAGGCTGCGCAGCTTGGCGGGAGGAATCCAAAAGCGTGGTGGGCTGGTTGCTGTATCGCCGACATCCGCGACAGCTATTGCTGGGACTGACGCTTGGAAAACTGTGTCGGGCCCGAGCGTCGCAATGGCTTCCGAATTCAGGAGCAGGCCAGCGACATGGGGGCGAGATTGGATGTTTTGGGCTGCGAATGCGGTCATTTTTGCAGCGGAGATTTCGCCGCTTGCGTCAAGGCTATCGGTTGCCAGGAGCCAAAGCTGCCCAGCCTCGACCAAGCGCGGGATGCTTTGGTCATGGGTGATGGCAGCTTGCAATTGCCAGAGCCGATGAGCCGTGGCGACTTCCTCGGCAGTGTAGCGGTTGCTTTCTCCGAAGTGAGCGATGAGGGTTTGCAGGGACGCGAGGCAAGCTGCAAAGCGCTCTTTGCGGGGGATCACCGAGAGCAACAATTGGCCGGGGTTGGTGCCGCCTTCCCACGACCAGTGGTAATCGACTGCGAGACCGCTGTCGATCAACTGGATGTACATTTGCCCTTGCTTGAGTTGCTGAAGGGTGCAAAACTGCTCGATGAGCTGTTGCTGCGCCAGTGCATCGGGGGCATTGGGCACTGGCCAAGCCATCATGATGAGTGGCTGGGAGGCAAATTCATTGACGGTTTTGAAGTAGATGCTGGTGCTGAGCTTGGGCAGGTCTACCTTGGGCAGCAAGGCGCCTGCGCTTTCAGGATGCCATTGGCCGAGGGTCGCCTCTGCCGTAGCAAAAAAGGCCTCGGCAGTGCCGGGGCCCGTGCCGCTGAGGAGGCAATTGGCGGGGTGGCGGTAGGGCGCGATTTCGGCAAGGATTCTTTGGGAGCTCAGGCGCAAGATGTCGGCATATTTGCCGACGCCTTGCTTGCGGCTGGCAAACGTCTGCCAGAGGGCTAGGCGCAACTCCTGCGCGAGTTGGTTTTCAGGGGCATCGTCAAGGGCCTGCAAGCCAGGCACAATCGCCTCACGGGCTGCTTGCATGGCCGAATCACTCCATTCAGTCGCCGAGAGACCGTTGAGCAGCATTTGCATGCAGGTTTGCAACTGCTGTGGTGGCAAGCTCATCCCCAGAAAATGCGTCTCCAGCAGGGTTTTGTGGGTGAGGTAGATGCCAGACTGCTCAGCCTGCTGGGCAGGGCGGCCGTTGGGCAGGTATTGGAAAAAAAGCTGTTCGTAGACTTTGGCGAGGCCCTCGGCGTCGGCGGGGTCGAGGCTGTGGCCACCCCTGAGCGTGAGGCCAATGTGTAGCAATTGGCGGGTTGAGTCTTGGAAATAGCGGGTTGTGATGCCGTTTCCGAGGGTGCGCATTTGCCAGCCCGACTGCGGCGTGTCGGCGGTCTGTGCATGCATTTGCCCACATGACCAAACCAGCACCATAGCTGCAAGCAGCCATTTCCACGGCATCGTCATTTGCCATGCCATGTCGTGCAGACTAGGATTTTGCTGATGTTGAGGGCGCGTTTCAATTGGAAATGCCGCCAGAGGCGGTGCGTCGATCGCCGTGCGGCTGGAAACCGCCGGCGCTATCTTAAAGATTCGCCAACCACCCTTCACGCTCAGTTGGTAAGGGCGTAGATGAAGATATTGGTTCCCATCTTGAGGGCTTGTTGACGCACTTCCTCGGGATCGTTGTGGACCTGAGGATCTTCCCAGCCATCGCCGAGGTCGCATTCGTAGGTGTAAAAGCAGACGACACGGCCTTCCCAGATCAGCGCCAGGCCTTGTGGTGGCTTGTTGTCGTGCTCGTGCACCTTGGGCAGGCCCTTGGGGAAATCAAACTGCGCATGATAGATTGGGTGGTCAAAGGGCAATTCCACAAAGTCCAGCTCGGGAAATACCTTTTTCATCTCCATGTGCACAAACTTGTCCATGCCATAGTTGTCGTCGATGTGCAGGAATCCGCCAGAGATCAGGTAGGTTCGCACATTGCTGGCCTCCTCGTTGGAGAGCAGGAACCTGCCATGGCCGGTCATGTACACAAATGGATATTGGAATAGCTGCGTGCCGCCTGGCTTGACGACCGACTCCTCGGCGTCGAGCTGTATGGTAGAGTTTTGGGTAATGAATTCGATCAAATTGGGGACCGAGCTGGGATTGGCATACCAGTCGCCGCCACCCTCGTATTGGAGTTTGGCGATTTTTAATTTGAAGCTGCTAGCGGCAGGCTTTTGCGCAAAGCTCCACGAAATGGCGAGTCCGAGGACGCAGAGAATGGTGAGCGAAGATTTCATTGGTTCAAAGATAAGGAGGCAATTGTAATTGAGAATGGATAATTGAGAATTGGGAGGGGGCTGGTTCAGAGTTGAGAGTTGAGAGTTCGGAGTTGAGAGTTCGGAGTTGAGAGTTCGGAGTTCAGAGTTCAGAGTTCAGAGTTCAGAGTTCAGAGTTCAGAGTTCAGCGTTCAGAGTTGGGGTAGGGTGACTGGCAGGAAGCTGCTGTTGGAGTATTGGGTTCATTATTCATTGTTAATTTTCTGCTAAGGCTTCGCTTCAATTTTGTATTTTGGTGGCCTCACTTTAATGTATCCACAATGAAAAGAAGTTATGCTATCCTCGTGCTCTTGGCGGCGATCGTCATGGGCTCACAGTTGACATCGTGCACCAAGTGTGATGACACGGCGCAAAAGGCGGCCGAACTCGCCACCCAAAACAAGGCGATCTGCCAAAAGAGCGTAGATGCCATGAACAACAACAATCTAGCACTGCTGGATTCCATCTTTGTTGCTGACTACATCGAGCACACTCCTGACCCATCGGTTCAGGCTACAGGCCTCGCTGGCCTCAAGGAAAGCTACCAAATGATGCTCACAGCTTACCCCGACGTGAAAATCGAGGTGCTGAGCACGGTTGCCGAAGGCGACAAGGTGGTGCTCCACATGAGATTTGCAGGCACCAATACCGGCCCGATGGGTCCGATGCCCGCCACAGGCAAGCCCGTAAAGGCCGACGGTGTCGAAATCTTTGTCGTGAAAAACGGCAAGATCACCGAGCACTGGGCCGTGTATGACAGCATGACCATGATGATGCAGATGGGCTTTGAGGTGGTGCCTGCTGCGGCAGACAGCGCTGCAAGTGACTCTGCTGCGCATTGATATTCGCAACATCATTGAAAAAAACCGTTTGCCAACCTTAGCACCAGCATTTGGTCAGGGTTGGCAAACGGCTTTTTTTATCCCTGCGACCAGCTTGTTGGTTAGGGTTGGCAAACGGCTTTTTATCCCTCGGCACCAGCTTTTGTTCAGGGTTGGCAAGTGGCTATTTCGCCCCCCCCCCCTCAAAAAGTCACCGTCACTTGCTTTTTGACATCTTTGTCCAAAAGCAGCGAGCCTTTGCGCTCCTGCACGCCGCCCACTGTCGTGCGACTCGCGCTGTAATAAAACGTCTGTGGATCCAATCCTGTGAATTTGATCTTGCCAAATCCGTCGGTAGATCCTGATTTTAGAAATACGCCGTTGTCGCGGTCGGTAGCTTGTGGGGATATGCCGACAAAGACGTTGGCCAAGGGCAAGGTGTCTTTGCAGGTGAATGTGATGCTGGTCTCAGGGGTCGCGTTCGGGTCGGGAATGGTGGGATCCGGATCTTTTTTGCAGGCCGCCACAAGCAGCATCAGCAGGGAAAACAACAGGAACGCATGCTTCTTATTCATGACCAAGTATTTGATGGTTACGAAAATACATGCATTCCGCTAGAATTGCAATGCGCTGCACGGCTCAAACACGCTGCCCATTCTCCCCAAACTCCCGCTCCAAAAAGCCTCGCAATTCATCGGGGTTGCGAAAACCGTAGCGCTGATAACTACCCATGTAGCGGTAGTCGATGGTAGGGTCAGGCATCTCGGTACCGCCATAATAGTAGCTCGGCAAGTTGTGGTGCAGGCGGTCAAACAGGATCGTGGAGGAAACTGCGACGCCCACCCGAGATTCATAGAGCTGCTCGATCGTGGGCCTGCCATCCAAAAGGTAATCGATGCCATACTGATCGAGCAGGTCGAGGTAAGGCGGGCGCAGGTCGTGGTCGCGTAGCAAAGCGATCTCGTGCGGATGCAGGTAGAGCTTCACCCGGATGCCGGTGGCTTGCTTGTAGGCGCAGACGACCTCCAAAATGCGCATCAGCTGCACAAACATTGGATTGTCTGGATAGCCTCCTTTGCGCAAAATGGCCATGTCGGTCGAACGCCAGAAGTCATGCGTGCGCGCCCAGCCGGCGCTGCTGTAAATACCCAGGTCATAGGTGGGTGCCGTGGGCTGCAGCTGATCAAACACGATTTCATCCTCCAGACCCCAGAGCGTCACACTGCCGACTTTCATCCATCCCAATGCGCGGTAGGCTTCTGTTTCCTCGACTTGGAACCGTGAACAGATACGGAATTGCGCTGCGGGCAGGTAGAGGTAGCGGTTGTCGCGAAAGAGAACGCTGTTGCTGGAAACGATCTGTGGCGCATAGTCGCGCATCAATGCGGCTGCGACAAAAGCACTGAGATATGTCTCCGGTTCATAGCAAAAATACAGCACCTGCTGCCTGCCACGCTGGTGATAAAGCACTTGCTGGAGCAGCAATTGCGCAAATCTGATTTTCCAGTGCGGATTCACCCGCGTGGGCTTGAAAAGCGCTGCAAACGAGGCCCATTGCAGCATGAGGCCGATGCGCCAGATGAGCAGCAGCTTCTTGAGGCCTAGCTCCTTGAAATAGAGCGGATGACCAATGGTTTCCGGATGGCAGCTGAGTACCTGCTCAGCGGGGCAATCGATGCCGGTATGTTTTTTGAAAAAGTAGAGGCGGCGTGCGCGGTCCACGCCATCGTTGTAGATGATGCCCTCCATCCTGCGGTTGCGGCGCAGCCTGAAAGGGATCGTCCACACCAGCAGCCACATGCGCAGGCAAAACACCAAATTGGTTTTCCAAGGCCAGGGTTCGCGGCGGGTTTTCCCTTGCAACCTGAAGGCTGTGCTCACATAGGCGGGCCTGAAGTGCAGGTCTTTGCCAAGTGGGGTCAACTTCAGGATTTGGTGGATGAAACGCATGAACTGAGGCTAGCGCACTTAGTCGTCTAGTCCGTTCTTGGCGACGGTGTGGCGCAGGGCCCACTCGCCACGGTCGTTTTTGCCCCAAAGGTGGGGTGAGCGGAACTTGTCCATGAGTTCGCCCCTGAAATAGTCAGGATCGATCTCGAGGTATTCCATCACCTCGTTGAAGTAGCGGTCGGGAAATTCTCCATCAAATCGCTTCACCAACGCGACAGCCTCTTCACGGGTGATGTGGTTGTTGCGGATCTCTTGGGATGCATCGTAGGTCGCGCGGCCGATGCCAAATTTGACATGGGTCGTCAAGTAGTGCAGGTCGTCGATCTTGTCGTCGATGCTGTTGTACTTGCTGTAGGTGCCTTGTGTGCGGAATGGGCGGGCCTTGAATCCGGTATTTTCGACGGCGTAATAATAGACCTCTTGGGGCACCCATTTGAGGTAATAGCCAAGGTAATGCACTTCGATTTTGGACTTCTCGAGTTCCTCGGCCGATGCTGGGAAGAAGGACATGAGGTCATTGAGGCGAACGCCATGCTTCTCTTGCAGCTCGCGCACGCTCACGCCACCGAGGTAGATTTCGTCGATGTTTTTGAAGCTGTAATAGCTTTTGTCGCGCAACGAGGCCGCATTGTCGGCGAGGGGATTGCCATATTCGGCTTCATTTTCCCCATAAAACACGAGCGGAATGCCATACTTGGCGGCAATCTTGGGTGCCAGGTTCTTCTGGCCGAGGATGAAGGTCTGGAACGGGTGCATGAGGTTCAGGATGCTCAGTTTGGTGAGCAGTTTCATGACCTTGCCGTTGCGGTTGAAGCTGATGTTGTCAAAGCCGGCGTCGATCCAGTTCCTGAAATTTTGGTAGCCGTAGTCGGTGTACAAAATCGGGGGCCAAGTGACCGTGAGCGGATTCATGCCATACTTGTACTTGAGGATGTGGGCTGCGTAGGCGCTGTCTTTGCCGCCTGAGCCGGGCACGAGGATGTCGTAATTGCCGTCGCTGCGGCGGTGCTTGTCGAGCAGGATGAGCAATTGCTCCTCGCGGCGCTGCCAGTCGATTTTCTCCTTGATATCGGCTTGTTTGCAGGCATCACAGAGGCCCGCCTCGTCCATTTGGAGGGTGACCTTTTTGCTGTCGATCGTGTGCTTGAACTCGATCGCCGAGGCTGGGCGCTGGTTGGACATCACGCAACGCGTGCACCAAGTTACATTTTTGGGCAGGCCATAATAGGCTTCCAATTCCTGCTTTTCCTTCATTTCAGACATTTTTCTCGCTGCGTTGCCTGGGATGCCCCAAGCCGCGCCGCGAAATTACGAATTTATCCCTTGGGCGCCGCAGGGAAATCTTGGGATGGAGTGGGGTGGGTTTTTCTGGGTTTTGGGGAAGGGGGAATGTGGACTGGCTTTTTTGAGTATGCTGCTTGGCAGAGGTCCACGGTTTCCGTTGGAATCTTTAAGGCATGCGCGACCAGAGGTCAATGCAGTTTCAGAACTCCTGACATTCCCCCGACATTGAGGCCCAAAAGGATTGTTCGTGCAAACCGAAATCAATGGAATTGAAGTAGCCCTAGGACAATTTTACTGTTTCTGGCGGGACTTGTGTGCGCTGGGGTTTGCTTACGCCCTTGCAGGGCTGGTTGATCGTATGCGGGCCTTGTTGCATAGGGCTTTGCCCTATGCTGACAGCTATTGCCCTTACAGGGCTATTGGACTGGCCAAAAGCCCTGTAAGGGCATAAGCTAGTGGTACACACAAGAATATCAAGTGCGCCTCGGCGTGCAGAAGCTTCATTGCGCGTGATTGACCAAACTCCTTCCATTCAGTTTGGGATATTTCCGGAGTCCTGAGTTTTGTAGTCTGCTACCTCTTACAGTAGCCGACTTCGGCGTAACTTTGGGTCTTGAAACCATCATTTTACTTCGTATTCCTATGAAAATCGCCAAAGCATTTGGTACAACAGCGGCAGAATTGCCGCTTGCACCGCTCACGGTCCAACGTCGCGACGCGTTGCCTGAAGATGTAGCCATCGAGATTTTGTATTGCGGCATCTGCCACTCCGACCTCCACACCGTCCGCAACGAGTGGAAAGGCACCCACTATCCCAGCGTGCCCGGCCACGAAATCGTGGGCCGCGTGACGCAAGTCGGCGCCGCCGTCACCCGGTTCAAAGTCGGCGATGTGGTCGGCGTCGGCTGCCTCGTCGATTCTTGCCAACAATGCGAGCAATGCAAAAACGACTTGGAGCAGTTTTGCACGCAAGGATCCACAGGCACCTTCAATTCACCAGATGCCCACTTGGGTGGCTTCACCTTTGGCGGCTACAGCGAGCATATCGTCGTGAACGAGGATTTTGTCTTGCGCATCCCCGCAGGCATGGACCTGGCGGCGACAGCGCCGCTGTTGTGTGCCGGCATCACAACCTATTCGCCGCTCAAGCATTGGAAAGTGGGGCCTGGCCAAAAGGTCGGCATCGTCGGTATCGGTGGCCTCGGCCACATGGGCGTGAAAATCGCCAAGGCTTTGGGTGCTTATGTCGTCGTGCTCACGACGACAGAGGCCAAGCGTGATGCAGCCATGCGCCTCGGTGCAGACGAGGTCGTGCTCTCCACCGATGCCGCGCAGATGAAGCAGCATGCCGGAAGCCTGCACTTCGTGCTCGACACCGTCTCCGCGCAACACAACATCAATTCCTACCTGAGCCTGCTGCGCGTAGACGGCACATTGGTCCTGGTCGGCGCGCCCTTGGATCCATTGCCGGTCGTGTCCTTCAGCCTCATCATGGGCCGCAAGAGCTTTGCCGGTTCACTCATCGGCGGCCTCGCCGAGACCCAAGAAATGCTCGACTTCTGCGCTGAGCACGGCATCACCGCCGACATCGAGCTCATCGGCGTCGACCAAATCAACGAAGCCTACGAGCGCCTGCTGCGCAGCGACGTGCGGTATCGCTTTGTTATCGATATGGCGAGTTTGAAATAATCAAACATTTCGCATCCGCGGAGGCTTGCCCAGCAAGCTGCACTTGAGTTGCTAGCGTTTGCTGAATGTACATCTATTCCCCCTACCTCATTGGTGGTTCAAATTTTGGGCCGCTTGCAGGTAGGGGGAATTGTTTTTTGTTGATGTGCTATGGGTTGTGTCTACTGGCAATGATTGGAAATAGGGGCTTATGGATCAAGCGAATTGGTTTTGCGGCGCTCTTGTGCTGCCGCTGTGCGCTCGGTGATTTTTAGTTTGAGGCCGATTGATTGGCCAGATGCGCTCGGCAATTGTCGCGCTCGGATCGGCACAGACGTGCGTTAGCCCCTCCGCTTCCGCGCCTTGGCGCGTTTCCTGCGCGCGCGGCGCTGCAGCAGGGCGATGATGATCGCCAGCAATCCGCCCCAGAAGAACCAAAAGCTCCAATCGACTTGGTATTGCGGGAGGTGAGGTCCATCGGCACCTATGGTGACCAGGTGCGCCCAATAATAGGGGTGGGCTTTTTCAGGCGTATTGGCGACAATCTTGCCGCCAAAATAGTCGTTGCGGGCCATCTGCAAGGCTAGGCTGGCAGATTTGCCCTTGGCGAGGTATTTGTAAAAATAGCCGAGTATCTCTTCGGTTGCTGGATCGTCCAAGTTCCATAGGCTGACGATGGCGGTAGGGCTGCCGGCCGCTTGAAAAGGACGCACGAAATCGGTCACTGCTGAACTGCGCTGCAATTCGCCGGGAGTGGTTCCCGAGCAGGGCAGCACGACGAGCTCGGTATTGCGCAGGTTCAGGTCCAATACCTCAAAGGCAAATAGGCTGTCTGGGCTGCGGTCCCTTTTTTC
>JANPHP010000016.1:0-13464 GCA_031424495.1 Bacteroidota bacterium
AGCTAATTTCGCAGGTTAATGCGTACTATTTTCCCATTTCAATTCTCGCCGGAGGCTCGCGTCGGATCAGCTTACGGCCAGAGGCCGCCGCTCGCAATTTTCATGCGATTGCCCTACCTTGCTCATACCAAGCTTTTGTTACATTCCGAAAAATGCTATCTTGTTGCCTCCAAGCATCATTGGATGCAATTGTGTTTCTAAACCAAAAAATGTGAAAATGAAAGGTAGCAGTCCCGGCGACGAGTTCGTACCCAAGATCTCCAATCGCGCAGATTTGATCCAAGCCCTCACGGTCGCCTCGCAGTTGGAGCATGGGCTCATGCTCATGTACCTCTATGCGGCGTTTTCGATGAAGGCTTTTCCCGAGGAATTGGCAGGCAATGCGGAACCCGAAGTCTTGCGCAATAAATTGCGCAATTGGGAAAGTCGCATTTTGCTCGTCGCACGGCAAGAGATGGAGCATCTCGGCTTTGTCTGCAACATGCTGTCTGTGATCGGTGGACCGCAATATTTTGAGCGGCCCAACTTTCCACAAACACCGATGTATTGGCCGGTGGATTTGCCGATCGAGCTGGAGAAGTTTGGCGTGAGCGCCTTGGTGCGTTTCCTTCAGTATGAAAAGCCCGCAAAGTTGAACGATCCTGAGTTTGATGCGCTGCTCCATCGCCTGCATCCGCCCATGATGAAGTCTGCACAACCGAGGGAGATCAAGTTTGAATCGCTTGGCGAGTTGTACGAGCAGATTCGGTATGCATTTGAGCACTTGCCCGATGACCAGTTGTTTCTCGTGCCTGCCAATGCCCAAGTCGACAATGACCTGCTTTTTGGCACGGGCGCGAATGCAACACCCGTGTACAATATGCTGATGTTGAAGGTCTGGGACCGCCAAAGCGCAGTCAATGCCGTCAATGAAATCATCGAGCAAGGAGAAGGTACGCTGGCCGAAGGACCGATCACGGTTGCCGACATGGATCCCGATTGCCACTATATGCAGTTTCGTGATATTTTGAAGGATTATTTGCCGGATTGGGTAAAAGGTGATCCTGCATTCGAGGGCGCGCGCAATTGCGTGCGCAATCCCGCTTGGGAGCTGCACCAAGACACCGTCAATTGTATGATTTACGATGGCGATGGCGTGCAGCCCTACCTATCCGTCGCCGTCCTCACGCACGATTGGACGCGCGAGATCATGGGCGTGAGCAATACGGCCTACGAGGCGCTGATGCAAATGCTTGTGCGCCTCTATACCTACAGCGGCGACAGCCCCGCAGAGGTGACTGGTATCGTGCAAACGGTCTTTTTCCCAATGATGACCATGACGATACGTCCGCTGTCTGAACTCATGAGTTTGTTGCCTGCATTTGCCAACAGCAAAGGCGGTTATACAGCTGGCCCGGGGTTTGAGTATTTCCGCACAATCGGCTTCCTGCCCCACAAGCCATCGGCTTGGATTACCATCTATCAGCGCTTGCAGGAGAATGCACAAAATTTTGCGGATGCGATAGCCAGGATGCCTGTTGCGGAGAAAAAAGCTTTGGAAAAGGCTGGCTACCGCCCCGAGACGGCACTGCCATTTATCAGCGCCAACCTGTTCAGAATCGCTTCCAATTTTAAAACCTACATGAATATCTAAAGCCATGTCAGTCATCACATTGAATTTTGAAGGTTACGTTCAGTGCCGCCTTGCCACCGACCCAGACCCTACCGACGAGCGTCGGGGCGTGAGCGGCTATACATTTGCATTGCCCGGTGAGCGCGATTTGGATTGGACCATTTACACGCAGCCCGGTCCCGATATTGTGGACCGCCCTGGCTTGGTCACGCCAGTAGGTGCAGTCACGCCCTCGGGGGTGAAATTAGTTGCAGGATCGCCCGACCGGCAGGTCGGCGTGCGGGTCTGTGGCGGATATTGCGGTACGGAAGCGATTGTCGCTGGCCATCCACTGTTTGGCGCAACGGTCGATCTGGAAAAAAAGCCCCGCTTTGAAGAGCGCAATTATGTTGTGATCAATCAGCAGTTTGGGGTAATTGCGCCGTTCAAGCTCAGGATCAAGGGAAGCGGCGTTGAATTTTTCCGCGAGGTCGATTGGTATCCCGGCAAATCGATTGATTTCCCGCTGATGGAGATTCCGCAAAATATCTTGATGCCCTATACCATGCAGGCCTTCAATGCAGGCGTGCCTGCCTGTGCTGGCTTGCTGGGGGAGACGGGCAATCCATCGGTGTACCGCAAGTTGCGGCTCGACAAGCTCATGGACATCAAGAAGACCGCGCGCCTCAAGCCTGATGCATTGGCGGCGATCGACAAGCGCGTGGAGCAATTGCGCATGGACAATCCCGGCGACCGCCGCACTTTCCAATTGGTGAATTCGGCGAGTTACTCCTATGCGGTAAATGGCCCGGCGTCGGTGAAGGTGGGCAGCACCGCTGCGCAGTGGTTGAATGGTTCTCAGGACACGCAAGGGCAGTGGCATTATTTCAAGCCCGATCGTCCATTGCCAGCCTGGCCCTGCAACTTTTGGATCGGTTGCTGGGACGCAGACTCGCTCACATGCTACATGTCGGGCACGATTGAGTTGTTTGATTTGGGAGAGGCCTTTGATTCTTGGCTTGCCAAGCCCAAGGCCGTGGCGAAGGCACCGGCTGTGGCAACCTCAAGCAAGAAGATCGCTAAGTAGGCTTGTCATTGAAGCAGCGGGTACAGTTCTCGCTGCCTACACGATTGAAAATAAGCCCCTTGTCTCGTGGTCGGGATGAGGGGCTTTTTTTATTGCTCAGCTGGCTGAAAGAGCAATTTGAAATGAGGCAAGGATGCCGCAACGGCAATCCACAAGCGGATGCGGGTTGTGGGGAAATAAACGAGGCTTTTAGAAATCTTTCTGTGGAATTCTGAGCACAAATTGCCAGATTTGTAGCTATTGGGTCTTGTGCCCCGTCAACGGAATTGTATCTAAAAGTCTAATTGCCAATTCATGCGTCGTTTGATCCTCCTCTTTTTGGGGTTGTTTTCCATTGCTATTGGAAATCTAGCTGCTCAAAGCGTCAGTTTTACCACATTGACCTCCAACATGGTCACTTGCGGCGCTCCAGTCGTCTTTGGGGTCATTTACCAAAACCAAAGTGTCGATACACTCAAGACCGTTCAGGTCGCCGTGACCCTGCCGACGGGGGTGAACTATGTTCCTGGTAGCTTGGTGGGGCCCGGCTTTGCCGAGTCCAACATCGGTGCGCTGGACTCGGTCGTTTTCTCGGCCGCCAATTTGCCGCCTTTGCAGTCAGATACCTTCTTGATTTTGGTAAAGGCGATCTGCGGTGCCGTCGACAGCTCGGCTGTGACCAATGGCATCTATGTCTTTCACAGCCTGGGCGCGAGCATCGGCGTCTCATCCCCTTACAGCATCCTGAGTCCGGCGATCAGTATCCAATCTGTGACACCATCGAGCTTTTCGGGTTCTGTGGGGGCTAGCTTTCAGCGTTGCGTCACCTTGATCAACGGCGGCTATGGCAGCGTGTCGCGACTTTCAGTCGTGTTGGAGAGCTCGGCGGTTTCCTTGATCCAATCGGGATTTACGCTCACGGCCAATGGCAGCGTGCTCACGCCGGTGGTGATTGGCAATCAGATGACCATCAACCTGGGTCCTGCACAGATACAGGCGAACGGTGACTTGGACACGCTTTTTGAGCAAAATGAGACGATGCGTTTCTGCTTTCAGGTCTTGGTGAATGATTGCATTGATCTCTCGACGACCATTCGTGCAGAATGGGGCTGCGGCGGCAATGTTTGCGAGGCGCAGACGAGCACCGCCAATGTGATCGTTCCAGCGCTCGTTCCCAATATCGTCACCACTGACTTTTTCATTGAAAACCGGTGCTATGGCGGTACGACGCCCTCGATCATCAAAATCGTGCTGCGCAATACGGGCGCAGGGCCTGCCCGCAATGTGGTCGTAGACCTGTGGCAAGGGGAGCCGACCGGCCCTTCCAACGGTTATATCTCCCGCTTGGATTCCAGCAACATTGTCCTGAAAAGCACGCTCAACGGCATACTTGGGATCTCGCCCTTTGCGGTCGAGGTGCAGGCACCGGGTACCAATCTCGGTTGCCTTGGGCCCAATCCGTTGCGGCGCATCAAGGTTTTGATCCCGTTTTTGATGCCGGGCGAACGTGATACCTTGATCGTGGAGCAATATTCCTGCTGCAAGACTTGGTGTGCATCTGCCCCGACGGTGATGTCACGCAGCCACTACCAAGTGGATTACAGCGATCAATGCTTCAACAGCAATTACATCCTACCTGCAAACTTGGTGACGGGCTTCAACTTTGGGAGGGTGCTGTCATTTACCAATAGCGGCCTGTTTGACATTCCGCTAGGTGATACTGCACAATATGAGATCGAGCACAGTGATTTTCGGTTTTTCAATTCCTCGCCTGGCGGATATGCTTGGGTGGATATTGTGGTGCCTCCGGGACTCACTGCGCCGACGGCACCGGGCTGCATTTATTTTGAAGACATCAGTGCAGATATCTGGAATCCCACGAGTGTGATCACGTCTGGGGATACCGTGCGGGCCTTTTTCAGTCTGCCGCAGCCGGGAGTCTTCACTTTGGAGAAGGCTTTGCTCAAGTTTAAGCTCACCAATGATTGCAGTGCAGGGCCTTGCAGCAGCGGCCCCAAAACGATCCAATACAGCATTCATGAAATCGCTGACCCGAGTTGCGGTTGCAAGCTCACAATCGGCTGCCACAACTTTGTGGTCAATTCCCATTGTGGCATCTGCCCCGCAACTTGCCTGAATGGGGGAATGGTATTCCTGGGCTTTGACAGCTACCGTAAAAATTATGGACAGCCCGACAACAACAATGATGGATTGCCTGATGGAGCCGGGGTCATTGATCCGGCGAAGGTCCGCACGCGCCACCTCATGTTGCGGGATACCTTGCGCACCGAATTTCATGGTGTGGTAAGCACCACGGTCACCAATCCGTCGTGGCCCAGGGGTTTTGCGCGCTCTGCTATCACGCGGGGCACGAGCCTCACGCCCGTGACCTACCGTGTGCGCATCGTCGATGCCAGCACAGGCATCACCTACAACTGCAATCTTGCGGCGCCGACATTCACCACCTCGGGCAGCACACGCACATTCACCTACAATCTCAACGCAAGTGCATTGGCGACCTGTCTGCCTCCCGGGTTTGTGTATGAGGCCAATGACAGTGTGGATGTAACCGTTGAGTATGTCGTTTCCAACAATATCGGCAGCGTCGTGGAGGCGCAGACCATCACCAATACCTTTGCGATGCAGCCCAGCGTGGGTGCGCTCGTGGCATCTTGCGACAACTATTCAGGCGGATTCGTGCTCGTGGGCTATTATTACACTTCCTACGGACCTGACGAGTTTGCCGCGACGGGATGCAACAACGTGACGGTGTCTGAGAATTATTATTTGAGCATCGGCAATTGCTGCAGCAACTATGCAGGCGGCAATATTTTCCAATATGAATTCCGGCATTGGGGTACACCGCAATTGGCGCGGTATATTGTGCCGACGGGCTATAATTTTGTGTCTGCGACGGTGCGCCACTACCGCACCTCGGGCACACAGGCCTCGATCAATACGCTGCTGCCGATCACGCCTGCGTCGATCAACGGAGACACGATCTTTTTCAACCTTGCGGCCCAGTTTGTGGGCAATGGGGGCACGCTGGTTTTGGGGGATGATGGGTATCTGGGCACTGTCAATGTCGTTTTGCGTCCCTCGTGCAGGGTGCAGCAGGATGTGATGCAGCCCTTGAAGTATTTGTGGAATTTTGCGCCGATACCTGGGCTCACGGGCCCGGGCAGCGTGACGCCATTTTCGCAGACCTTGGATTCGATTTCCTACGAAGGGCCTACGCTCACGATCCATCCTGCATTGCCCAATGCTGCTGGCATCAGCTCGGTGGTATCTTGGGATTTCAGCTTGGAAAACAACTCCAATCTCGCCGCGGCCTCCAATGCATGGTTTGCATTGGTGAGTCCGTCGGGGCAGATTGTACCGAGTTCTGTGCGGAATTTGGGGACCAATGCGCTCGTGGTTCCGGTGGGTGGCATCTATCAAATTGGCACAATGGCTGCGGCCAATGTGCGCAATTACCGCATCACCGCTGATTACAACAACTGTACGCCAGACTCGATGCGGATCGTGGCGGGCTGGGATTGTAATGCATTCCCCGGAAGTGTCGGTGCCTACCCCTGCACGCCAGCCGTTTCTTGGCTGTATGTGCTGCCGCAACCTTCTGTTTTGCAAGCCACACTCACCACTCCATCGGGCACGCACGGCATTTGCGACAGCTTGCTGGTGGAGCTGCAGGTGGTCTCTTCGCAGATTGCAGATGTGAAGGATATTGTGGTGGAGGTGGGCCTGCCTGTATCCGGCGGATTGACGTATAGCTTGGGCTCGGCACGGATGCAATATCCTGTTTCGGCTGGTTTTGTGGCGGTGCCTGACCCTACAATTTTGGGCAATTTGCTGCGCTGGGATGTGAATGCAATCAATGCACTCATCGCAGCCAATGATCTGCCGGGCACGGTGCATCCGGATTCCAATGTCTTTAACCTGCGGTTTTACCTTTATACAGACTGCAATATGATTTCAGGGGATCGCATCAGGGTGCGTTTGCAGGGCAGCCGTGGCTGTGGCGATCAACTGACGCCGGTGGTGATTCTCTCCAACCCGATATTGATCACGGGTGCCGTGCAGCCTTATCTCACGCAGATTTCGTCCTCGGCGGCCAACGCATCGGCTTGCCCCATGGTCAAGACGCTTACGATGGCCATGGTCAATGCGGGGGCCGCATTGACCAACCTCGGCGACAGCCTATTCTTCAACTTGAGCCCCGGCTATACCTACGCAGGCGGATTTGTCGGGCAGTCCAATGCGCCGTCGAATGTGGTGCCCCATGCGCAGACGGGGCCGGGGGGCGTGCGCCTGGGTTGGGCGATTCCAGCAGGTCTCGCGCCCGGTGACACGATGCGGTTCACATTTAATGTGACCGTGGGCGACAATGTACCCTGCGGCCCTGATATTGCGACGGTGCAGTCGGTGACCAATCAGACTTTGTTTTGTGCACGCACGGCGACTTCTTGCTCAGCGGCCACGCAGACGGGGTCTTATTTGCTCAATCTGAGCATTGTGCGGCCCAATTTGAATTTTACCGTGTTCAATTCGACGATGCAGCCTGTGGTGGGTGGTATCAATTATACTTACGCTGGAAGTCTGCAAAACACTGGGCCGGCGATCGCGCCCGGCGTGCCGATTTTGGTGACTTTTTACTGCGACAGCGACAACTCGTCTGCTTACTCGGTCGGCGACAATGCAATCGGCAGCTATAGCACAAGCGCGGGCATCGGCAGCAATGCGACGCTTAGTTTCACTGGTAGTTTCTTCATTCCCACAGGCGGATGCAACCTCACGAATATGGTGATTGCCTTGGCTGTGCCCAATTCCTCGGGCGGATTGTGCATCTGTGATACGGCGTTCAGCAATACAAATGTGATTTTGCCAGTCGAATGGTTGTCTGTGCAGGGAGTTGCTTTGCCGCGTCAGAACGAGGTACATTGGGAGGTAAATCTGCTCCCTGACCATGCCTATTTTGGGGTGGAGCAATGGACGGATGCGGGATGGGTTTCGATTTCGCCGCGCATCACTGATGTGAGCAGCGCTTATGTATGGCCTGATTATAGCCCCGGCATTGTGGAGCGCTACCGTGTTGTGGAGACAAGCCAAGATGGTCATTTCCAATATTCTCCCGAGGTCGAGATTGTGCGTGATGGTTTTGCTGAGACGCTGCGGGTGTATCCCAATCCGAGCCGTGGCACGGTCTTTTTACAAGCGCCATCGGGCACGGCTTATCGCATTTACAATGCGATCGGGCAGGCGATTGTTGAGGGGATATTGCGCGACAATGCCGCAACTGAGGTAGATTTGGCGGCGATGGCGGCGGGGGTTTATTTGGTTGAATTCCGGCAGGTTGGCCGCATGGCGACGGTTCGGTTGGTGGTGGAATGAGGCGTGGGGTTTAGAGTTTAGAGTTTAGAGTTTAGAGTTCAGAGTTCAGAGTTCAGAGTTCAGAGTTCAGAGTTTCGGTTTGGAGTTCAGAGTTTGGGGCTTGGGGTTCAGGGTTTGGAATCTTTTATCTGGATTGCTGTTGGCAATTTAGGATTGGGGATTTTGGAGCATTTGTTTTGGGGAATGGTATTGAAAGTCAGTTTATTGTTCAGCTGATCAATTGGTTGCGAATGTGAGTCCATGGCCTCTATTGCCGGAGGCAAATGGTCGATCGTCCAGCGGCTCCCGCTCCCTGAGCGGGATAGACGTCAGCCTTGGACTTGATTACCTACCATAGAGGCATTGTCATTCCATCATTAGGTCCCGCAGCAGCTGCGGGATGACCCCTCGGCATGACAATACCGCTGCGTTGCGCGTCGCAATATGGGATTACTTTCGATGGAGAAACACTACCCGAAAACTACTATTTCCAAACTCCCCGCTTCATATTCCACATCACTCAAAAACAAACCATCTGCAAGCTCGGTCATGCCGGCTAGGGTGCGGTCTTTGCTTTCGATGATTTGGCGCAGGCCGGGCTCGTCGAGCACACCTTTGCCCACATTGATGAGGGTGCCGATCATGGTGCGGACCATGCTGCGGAGGAAACGGTTGGCGCGCACATGGTAGACTAGCATGTCGCCTTCCCACTCAAAATAGCTCTGCTTGATGTCGCAGATGTAGGTTTTGTTGTTGCTGTTGGTTTTGCAGAAGCTTTCGTAGCTGTCGTATTCTAGGAATATTTTGGCGGCGCTGTACATGGCTTCCAAGTCCAAATCCTCCTTGACCCAGCGCGCAAATCCATAGCGTATGGGGTCTTTTTTGAAGGTGAGCTGGTAGCGGTAGGCCCTTGCACGGCCGCTGAAGCGCGCATGGAAATTGGGCGGGATGGCTTTGTAGGCTTGCATGATCGCAATATCGCGGGGCAACAATGCATTCACCGCAAACATAAAATGTTTGGGCAATTCGCCTTCAAAGTCAAAATGGGCGGGCAGTTTGAGGGCATGCACGCCCGAATCTGTGCGGCCCGCGCCATAGGTGGAGATGGGCTCGCGCAATACGCGGCTCAGCGCGGCATCCAATTCGCCTTGCACGGTGGTGCAATTGGGTTGGATCTGCCAACCGGCATAGACGGTGCCCTTAAAACTTACATCGACGACGTAACGTGGCATAAATCAGTGTGAGAGCATAGATCAGTGTGAGAGCGGAGTGTGAGAGCGGAGATCAGTGTGAGAGCGGGGTGTGAGAGCGGAGAGCTATTGCGCAAAGGTCTAGCATAATATTTCTTTACGGTCCTTTGCGCCTTCGCGGTTTTTTATTGGGAATCAGCAGATTTCCACGATCATGGATGCGCCTTGGCCCACGCCGATACACATGCTGGCGAGTCCGTAGCGGGTGCCGCGCTTGCGCATCTCATGCAGGAGGGTGGTCACGATGCGGGCGCCCGAGCAGCCGAGCGGGTGGCCGAGGGCGATGGCGCCGCCATTTACATTCACGATGCTGGGGTCGATGCCGAGCTCGCGGATGCAAGGAATGCTCTGAGCGGCAAAGGCTTCGTTGAGTTCGACGAGGCCGATGTCTTGCATTTTGAGGCCGGCGCGTTGCAGCGCTTTTTGGGTGGCGGGCACGGGGCCTATGCCCATGATGCGGGGCTCGACGCCTGCGACGGCGTTGGAGACGACGCGGGCGATGGGGGTGAGGCCATACAATTTCAGGGCGTCCTCGTCGCAGAGTAGGAGGGCGGCTGCGCCGTCGTTGATGCCGGAGCTGTTGCCTGCGGTGACGCTGCCGTCGGCTTTGAAGGCGGGCTTCAGTTTGCCGAGGCCCTCAAGGGTCGTGTCGATACGGGGATGCTCGTCGGCGCTGAAGGCGATCGGGTCGCCTTTGCGCTGTGGCAGCATGACGGGCACGATTTCGTCGGCAAATCGGCCGGCCTCGTGGGCGGCCTTGTATTTCATCTGGGTGTCGTAGGCAAATTGGTCTTGCTCCTCGCGGCTGATTTTGTATTGCTCGGCGAGGTTCTCGGCTGTTTCACCCATGGTATAGGGGTGATACAGTTTGCTGAGGGCCGGGTTGGTGAATCGCCATCCGAAGGTGGTGTCGACCATTTCGGGGAGGCGGCCAAAGGCGGTGTCGCTTTTGGCCTGTACGAAGGGAGCGCGGGTCATGGATTCTTCGCCGCCGGCGATGTAGACGCTGCCCTCGCCGAGGCGTATGCCACGGCTGGCGTCGATGAGTGCCTGCAATCCGCTGGCGCAGAGGCGGTTTACGGTGACGCCTGCGACGGTGGTGGGTAGGCCGGCGAGCAGCGCGGCCATGCGGGCTACGTTGCGGTTGTCTTCGCCGGCTTGGTTGGCGGCACCCGCGACGACCTCCTCGATGGCGTTGAGGTCGAGGCTGGGATTGCGCGCAATCAGGGCCTTGAGCACGATGGCAAGCATGTCATCGGGGCGAATGCTGCTGAGGCTGCCACCGTAGCGGCCAATAGGGGTGCGAACTGCGTCGACGATGTAGGCGGTTTTCATGGTGTAAAGTTAAATTGAGAAATGGGAAATTTGTGGAGGTGGGGTGAGAATTGTTGGTTTCAGGTAGCAGGTGGTAGGTAGTAGGTAGTAGGTAGTAGGTGTTGGAGTTCAGAGTTCAAAGTTCAGAGTAGCGAGTTCAGGGTTCAGAGGATTGAGTGGTTTTTGGGCTAGTATCGGTTTAAGAAGCCGTTTGCCAACCCTATCACTTGCATTTGGCTAGGGTTGGCAAACGGCTTCGCTGCGGCGCGATAGGTGCCTGGCGGGCAGGGCCGATTGAGGCACTGGCCTGTTGTCGGGGATCGGGACGAGCCATGACAACAGGCGATACCCCGCAAGGGACCGACCCCGCGCTGCGCAAGCGATAAGCGGGGGATCGCCCAAATCAATGCTGGAATTTTGGGAATAATGGATTGCTGATTAGGGGGTTAGGCAAATGGATTCCCATCAAAACTGAAACCACGTTTCACTGGCCTGCGCCTTCGAATTTTTAGTATGAGGACCTCCGCTCGACACCAGAAATGGTCCAGTCTACTTTCCAGCGGTGATCTTCCTTCACCAAATAGATCCACTTGTGCCCGTTTCCGTCGCGGTAGTGGTCCTCGGCGCGACCGTCGGGGAGCAGCTTGGGATCTAAATTGAATCCGACAAGGTGGCCAGATTCAAATGCCTGGTCGGGTTGCAGATGGTCCAGGATGCTTTGGGAATTGCGGGTGGCAAATTTTTTGGCTAGCTCGACTTCGCCAACTGACAAATAATACAAAAAGGACTCGCCAACTTCCTTGGGATCGCCCTCGATGTCTGTTTTGCTGAATGCGACGCGCCATTGCTGATCCTCTTTGATGAGCAGCAAGGTTTTGGGGCGGCCATTTTCCAGGTAGGTGACGCTTGCTTGGTCGCCCGTAATTTCTTCCTTATCCACTTCAATCTCGATCTCCTCAAGGGTTTGGGCCTCGGGATTTTGGATGAGCATGTCGAGCGCAGCTTGCGAATCCTTGGAGGCATACTGTTTGGCTGCTGCATAGTCGCCGACGGCCATGGCTGATAGGAATTTCTCGGCAATCGATGCCGGATTGTCGGAGCTGCAAGCCCAGAGGATGCAGATAGCGGCGAGCGCCAAGGCGGAAAAGGTGAGGGTGCGTCGCATGGGGATGATGGATGGGTTGGTATGGCCTACGTTATTCTTCGTCCTCGTAATAGGTAGCTTGTTCAGGGTCATTTCCCATGTTCCGCTGTACTTCATTATTGTTGCCGCCTTTGGTCCATGCAGCTTTCCATTCGCCTGCTTCTTTGACGAGGTCTAGCGTTTTGGGGGCTCCATTTTCTGTGTAGCTGAGGGTCGCTTGGTCGCCGCGCAGGTCGATGGAGCCGATTTTGATCTTGTCAGGATTGCCACGCTTGGCCTCGGTGCTGTAGGCCATCATGTCCAAGGAGGTCTGTGCATCTTTGGTGGCATAGGTTTTTGCCAATTCAATATCGCCTTTTGCAAATGCAAGCAAGAAAGATTCGCCTACTTGTTTTGCACGGTTCACAAAGTCTGATTCGCTGAAGATCGCCTTCCATTTGCCGTCTTCCTTGGTCAATTGTAGCACTTTGTCATCCGCATTTTGTTTGTAGGCCACCATGGCTTTGTTTTCAGACAGGGTCTCGTCACCAATTTGCATCTTGATCGCTTCCTCGATTTTGGATGCGGGGTCCTTTGCGTAGGTGTCGAGGGCGGATTGCGAATCCTTGGTGACATACTGCTTGGCCGCCTCATAGTCGCCCACCGACATGGCTGTGAGGTATTTCTCGGCGATTTGTTTGGGCGTTTCGGAGCTGCAAGCCCAGAGGATGCAGACGGCGGCGAGTGCCAAGACGGAAAAGGTGAGGGTGCGTTTCATAGGGGAAGGCATGCTGGATGGAAAATTAGAATTTGCAATCGATGGCGGACACTCGGACTGACGGATCAAAGTACGCCATCGAGCCCGTGTTGCAGGTCCTCAAAGATGTCTTCGGTGCTGCGTTTGAACTCCACCTGCCAGGTATTGCCGGTTTTGACGAGCTCGAGCCAACGCTCTTTTTCATTGCGCCTGTAGTGGAGGGTGGCGTTGTTGCCGTTTTCCTTGACATCTAACAATTCGAGTTTGTCGGGGGTGCTGCGCTTGTACGCATAGTCGATCATGTCGAGGTCCATTTGGGAATGGTGGGTGGCATAACCCTTGGCGACGCCGACTTCGCCGGTGTAGAGCGCCTCCAAAAACTGCTTGCCGACGAGGCCGGGACCCTGGGCGAATGCTCCCTCGGGCGCATTGCTGCCACCTGTTGCGGCGGCGGCCGCAGCAAAGATGACTTTCCATGCACCTAATTCTTGCACGAGGCTCATGGTATGGGCGGTTTCACCTGCGGTGTATTCGACGACGGCGCGATCACCCGAGATGCGTTCCTTGCCGATGGTGTATTCCACGATTGCGTCGGCGACCGGCAGCTCTTGGTCGGCGAGTGCCTGCAGGGCGGTTTGTGAGGCTGCGGATGCATATTGCTGGGCTCCTTTGTAGTCGCCGACTTGTACTGCATCGAGGAAGTGGCCGGTGACAGCGCTTGGGGAGCCGCCGGAACAGGCCGTGAGGCTGAAAAGGAGGGGGATAAAGGCGGCAAAAACGAGGAAAATTCTATTCTTGTTTTGAAATTGTATGACTTGCATATCAGTTGTATGAGTTGGGGTGATCGGTGAAATGGTAGGCTAATTTGGGGAATTCTTGGGAGGAATGCAAAGGGGGGATTTTGGGGTGGGGATTGCAAATCAATCAAAAAAACGCCATTTCCGCAGGAATGGCATATTCGGTCCGGGAGTAGCTGCAGGGCATGCCCTGCAG
>JANPHP010000017.1:0-9794 GCA_031424495.1 Bacteroidota bacterium
AATGCACTTGCCTGATCTCGCCGACTGAGCTATGGCCATCGCGGTCAAACTGCCGAATACGGTACCAATTGTCGCCAAAGACAGGCTCGCGGTGGTTGAATCCATAAGCATTTCCATTGCCAGCGATCGATTTGGAGGGCACAGAACCCACGGCTTTGAAATTGATCGCATCTAGGGAATGTTCGACCTCAAAATGATCATTGTTCACTTCTGAGGTCGTCTGCCAATCCAAACGCACGGAGTTTTGGACGCCGGGTTGGGCGGTAAATGATGCATATTCTACTGGCAAGATACAGGGCACGAGCGCGACCGATGTCCCCATCAGCACCCCGGTGTGGTTGGGGATCGTGATGCCCGTGGCACCTGCGGTAGCTGTGCCAGGTGTATTTAAGCAAGGATTGGTGGTAGACAAGGTTGTGCCGGGCACACCGCCTGTGAGTGTGGTTGTAACGGTGCCTGGAAGCGATCCTCCCTTGAAAAACACAGCACCGCCGCTACCGCCGCCGCCGGGGCCATAGCAACGATTTTGGCCGAAACCAAAGGTCGAGCCTCCACTGCCGCCGGTGGCTTGGATCGTGAATGGCGAAGCTGAGATGCTATTCACATCAAGCAGCACCGTTCCGCCTGCGCCGCCGCCGCCGGCTCCGTCGGCATTACCCGAGGCAGCAGGAGAGGAGTTGGCGCGAAAGGCGACGCCTGCTGCATTGAGCGAGGTCGCCATCACGATGATGATGCCGCCCCCATTGGAGCCTGCGGTAGAGCCGCCACCGCCTGTGCAACCCGTGCCGTTCACAGCAAAATTATTGCCATGACCTGCGCCGCCGCCGCCACCCATAAACATACATGTACCTGCCGCAGAGTTCAGCGCTTTGCCAGGTTCGCCAGGGTTGTAGCCCTTGCACAAAAATCCGCCAGGCTCGTTGTTGCGCGAGCCAATGCCACCTGCGCTCAAGTTGCCGCCACCACCACCACCGGAGTTGTGGTCATTGCCGCCACCTGCGCCATTGGCTTGGGCACCTCGGCCACGCTCAAAACCTGTATTGATCGCTGCTATGCCTTGCCCCTTCATCGCCGCGCGGTAGTTGGGGTCTGCATAAAAATAGTCAGCATTGTTTTGTGAGAAGTTGCAACTGTTGGGGCAGGTCTCGCTGCGAGCGCCACCGTTGAAGCCCATGGTGGACATGTCAAGTTGTCCGACAGTCACCGTGAGTGTGCCCCGCACATCCATGACCAATACGCCGCCTGTCGTGCCATTCCATGGCTGCCCAGTGAGCGTGCCCGTGACGTTGGCATTTTGGTACACTGGCACACTGATCATTTGCACCTTGCCGCCAAAGTTGTAAGTATTGATCAAGTTTTTCGTGAAGTAGACCGAATTACCTGCGATCGATTGGATTTCAGCCTTTTCAAAGAAGCCAGCACCATTGTAGCTTGTGATTGTTCCAAAACTAGCCGAGTTCGTTTGATCGATCGTCGCACCCTGCATTTGGATGATCAGAACAGTGTCACCTTCGACAAAACCTGTAGAGTTGCTCACAGTGACAAAGTTGGCACAGGGGCCATAGGACAATACCGGAGTATAAATGTTGATAACGCCAGATATATTGGTCGTCTGGGAAAACAATGACTGGGAGAGCAAAAAAACTCCCAAAAGCATACCTATAGCAAGGCGCAGTCTCTTGTAAACCATGCAACAATCCGTAAATTTTTTTACCATTCTGGCGAATCCAAGGGTGTCACCCCCCAAGAACCAAGGCCAATTTACACATTTCAACGGAAAATACATCGGATTTGTTCACATTTTGTCCCCAGTATATTGAGCGTCAAGGATTGAGAACTGTATTTTTTTTTGACACACTCCCTGGCCATTCGGGAGGGGGAATGCAGGCCTTGTAAAATCAATCCAGCGATTCCTGCATGCATTGCATGAATCGCGCTGTCTTGCAACATGCACACCCATCGCCCGATCGGTGAAGGCAACCGCTGAGGCAGCGAAGCCAATCGCCGAAAATTCCTATCCGCGGAGGGATTCCATTCCCAAAAACACCAGCGATTTACCTTTGCACCCGCAAACGTACGCTGCGCGTATTGCCCTGCGCGTCGCGCACCACGAGCGTGTACAAGGCACTCGGCAATTCACCCAAATCCAGCATTTGCCGCCCATTCACCACGGGCAGCGTCGCGCAGGGCTGCCCAGCTGACGTGTAAAGCTGTGCGTAAATGCCCGCTCCAAACCCTTGCACGTCGAGTGTGACCTGCCCTTGCGTCGGATTGGGATGGCAACTGATGCCAAGGCCCGCTGCTGGGCGATCGATGAGGATGGTGTTGGAATAGGCGACATCGCCGTCGGGGAGCGCGAGCATGAGGCGGTAATGCTGAGGCCCTTGCAAGGGTGCCTGGTCTGCAAAGCGATAGTCCGCTGCGCCTTGCGGCTGCGCGAGGCCTGCGACGCTGCCAATCGCGGCAAACGCTTCGCCATCGATGCTGCGCTCGACCACAAATTGCTGCGGCCGATCTTGCAGCGTGCACCGCCAATCCAGCTGATTCACGGCGCCTTGGGCTGCGCCTGTGAGCCTCAGATCGGCGATGGGCAGCACGGCAAGGCAGGTCACCACGATATTGTCAGTCGCTGTGCAGCCCGGCGCGTAGGTCACCGTGATGGCAAAGTTGCCCGCCGTTGTGGTGGCAATGGCCTGCGTTGTCGCTCCAGTATTCCAAGCGTAGCTCATGCCGGGGATCGAACCAAAGCCATTGGCGCCGATGCTCAGGGGCACGCCGTTGCAGACGATCGCGGTGTCGTTGCCGAGGTTGGTGAGGGCTGGGATGCCCGTGATCGTCCAGTTGCTGTTACCGCCTTCGTCCACGCCGATCGACTTATTTTGGGCAGCTGTACAAGTGGGGGATGAGATCTCGCGCAGGTTCACAAAGTTGAGGTCAAAGTTGCAGCGCGTGCTGCTCAGGCTCGCTGCGGTCCCCACATTGGCACTGCGGATGTAGGACGGATTGCAAGGCGTGCCGCTGACAATGAGCGTGTCGGCGATGGTATAACTCTGCCCGCCGCCTGTCTGCAAGGTGTTGAAGCTGCTGCGTGGATAGCGCAAGGTGTCGATCGTGAATCGGCCATTCATATAATTCCCATCGACGACCTGTGGTGGGGTATGCAAATAAGTCACGTTGTGAAACGTGACCCGCTGTGTGGCCGTGCCCACGAGGTCGGCATCCGCTCCAGGCACATTCATCACAATATTGCCATAGGTCACAGGGGCATTGTTGGTGATGGTCACCGCCCGTAAGTCAGATTGGATGGTGCTGCCTGCGGCATTCCACGTTCCCAAGGCGTCGTGCCGCCCGATATAGGCAGTATTCACATTCAGCCCGATCCCTCCACCCGAGTCAAACAAGCGCACTTTGCAACCCGAGATGTCGGCAGCATTGGGGCCGCGTGCATCGATCGTGAGGGCCGAGGCATAGATCGAATGGCCATTGGCCCTGAAGTCGCCCCGCGTGTGGTTGATGCCGTTGCTGAAGGAAACGATGCGCACGGAGTCGATTAGGTCATAGCGTCCTCCCCCATTGAGGTACAAGCTGCCATTGCCCAGCACGCCGTTCATGTCGATCGATTGGCTATTGGCGACGAGGCTTGTGCCCTGCATGTAGATCTTTCCTGCATAAGGATTCTTCATTCCCGTGGCCAATTCCAAACTGCCATATACATTGAGGTTTTGGGTGCTGATGCCGGCAAATGCGGGGATGTCACTGCCAGCTGCCGCCGTCCAGAGCATGTTGCGGCAGTTGCCGTCGATGTCCAGCTTCACGGTGTCGTTGAGCGTGGTAAATGAATTCAAGTCAAAGACCACGTCGTCGATCGCCCGGGGTATGCATCCCAGCGGATTGTTCACCGCAGGATCGCCGCCGCTCGCGCCGATGCTCCAATGCCCCAGCCCATCGCTCCAATTGCCTTGATTCCGCACCCAATACATCGTGCGGCCCACGCCTAGGCTCGCTATCACATTGGTGTTGATGCCACTCAAGACGCCATTGACCACATTCATCGTCTGCGCAGTAGAGTTGATGTCTGCGACGATGGCGCCATTCACGTTGAACGGCGGCCCAGCTTTTTGAATTTTGGCTTGCAGGCCGGGCGTCACGCTTTGGATGCGCACGAGGTCTTGGCAGCCTGTGACCAGCGTATTGATGCCCGAGAGTACATAATAGGGCTGCTGTGTATTCGAAGTGAAAAAATAGGTATGCCCGCTGGTCAGGTTGTAATTGTTCACCGTCAGCGAGGCATTTGCACCTGTGCCAGCAATCGTGGCATTGGAAGCAAAATTCACGTCGTTGAAGACGATACCGTAATTCTGTATCCCCGCGATGCCCACGATCGACAGGGTAGGGGTGCCACTCGTCGCGGTGAATGAAATGTCGTTGAGGGTGCAAGGATTGAGGTAGACGGGTGTGGGATTTCCCCGATAGGCCCCAAAATAAGTCTGCGGCGTCGTGCCACTCAATTTGAAATGGCTGCCCGCTGCATTCATCGCCGTCAAAAACGACAGGTCGATCGTGCGTCTTCCGCCCAAAATGGTTCCCATTCTGATGTTGATCTCCGTATTCGCGATGTTCAGCACCCTGGTATTCCCCGCCAATTCAGGCAAGGACTTCGTGCAAAAATTGGCCACGTCCATGGTATTGCCAGCCGCATTGAATGTGCCGCCTGTATGTTGGAAATAGGTGTCGATGGCCAGGGTCGATGTGCCCGTCATCGCATTCGTGAGCGTATAAGTGCCCATGCCCATGATGCGGATCGCGTAGCAGGTATAGGGGGCAAACTGGCAAGAAGCAATCGTGTTGTTGCCGCTGCCTACAAAAAATAGATTGGCCCCGATGCCGCGCGCGCCCAAAAAGCTGGCATTGCCATTCACGTAGAGATTGCCAGCGTAATTGGTGGATGCGATGAGTCTGCCACCCGCCAAGAGGCCTTGGTTGCTGCCCGTCCAAGTGATGTTTTTGCAAAAGCCATTGCTCGCGCCCAAGGTCACCGTTTGGCTCCCTGTAAAACTTGCCGCATCCAAGACCACGTCGTCGAGCAAGCTAGGGATGCAGCCCAGGGCCGATTGTGGCGCACCGCCGCTGCCGATCACGGTCCATTTCGTCGGGTCTGCCCAGTCGCCCGTGCCGCCAACCCACCAAAATGTGCTGCCGGGCACGCTCGCCCCCCAAGTGACCGTGCCGCTGTTGTGACCGAGGTTGTGACTCGCGCTTGCCGTGATGCCACTGCCCCCAAACACCGTCCCAAAATAGGCGATGCTTGTGGTCGTAATCGGCGTGCTGGTATTCAAGAGCATCGGGTTGGAACCTTGGCAGAGGATGGCGCTTTGTCCACGGCAGAGCGGTGCCTCGATCACGGCAGAGAGGTTCATTGTGAAGCCTTTGTCATTGGCGATGGTGCTCGGCTGCTGAAACTCCAGCGTGCCGATGTTCAAGACGCCCTCAGAGAGCGGGCTGGTATTCGTGCCGATGAATCCAGCCCGTCCCAGCGCTAGATTGGGCGCATTCAGGTGCATCGTATTCACCGTGAGCGCCGTGGTAGCGACGAGATTGCCCCGCGCCTCGATATAGACCGCATCGTTGGAGCTCGTGGCAGTGTTGAGTGTGAGTTCGTCGAGGCTCACCAGCACGCCCGAGGCCAGCGAAATGCCCGAGTTGAAGGAGGTCGCGGTATGGTTGAGCACCATGTCGGTATTGGTGAA
Organism: Bacteroidota bacterium; assembly: GCA_031424495.1. GTDB lineage: Bacteria > Bacteroidota > Bacteroidia > J057 > JADKCL01 > JADKCL01. The sequence continues at coordinate 5,748 of JANPHP010000017.1, forward strand.
TGTATAATTCGTAGTCGCATTGGGGGCATTGAAACTAATCGCGCCGCCATTGCTCGTGGTGTTCACCGTGACCAGGCTATTGCTCAGGTCGATGGTCTTGGTTCCAGTGCCGTTGATCGTGAGGCTCGTGCATGAGATCGGAAACCCGTTGCTCTGCAGGCTTTGGGAGAGCAAGTTGATGGCGACCGTGCAGTACAGCGGGCTTTGCAAAGCGTAGCTGCCAGTATTGGTGATGTTCTGGAACGTGAGCGTACCGTTGGTGAACCGGTTGGCGACGCCGACGCCGAGGTTGATGAAATGACTGCCAGCGCCGGTGATGTTTTGGATGCCACTGTTGAGTTGGAAGGTCACATTGCCATTGGGGCAATTGATATTGCCATTGATCGCTGCAAGTGTCCCTGTAAAAATCATCGCTCCAGCAGCAGTCACATTGAAGTCACGGCAATTGGAAGGCCCCGAACCGATATTGAAATTGACGCCCGCAGTGGGCACCGAGAGGAAAAAAACATCGTCATTGATCGTCGGGCTGATCGCGGGAGAAATCCCATTGCCAGGGCTCGTTTCCCAATTGCTGATCGCCGCATAGTCGCTGGTCGTTCCAGTAGCCCTCCAATAGTAGTTTGCAGCAACCCCATATCCAGACAACGCAAAGCATAGCAATAGCAGCGTTGCGCCACGCATGATGACATTCTTCATAAGAATTACCCAAAAATGAATACCGTTTCTCCTATTGAATTACCTACCTAGCGCAACGCTGACCCTCAAAATCATAGGCAAATTGCCCAAGAATCTCCTTTCAAAATTGCATTTCGCAAAATTGCATCCTGCCGCCCATTCGCCAAGTTTTTTCTGCATTGGTAAATAGATAGTTGCCCACAACAGGAGGGGGGTGGCGTGGAAAAGAAAATGAGATAGGGATCGCTGTTGCAGGCAATTCATTCTCGGCTGTGTGTGTGATCATATTGGTTTTGAAATTCATCTTGTGTTGTTGGCTTGTTTACCGTAGACTGAAGTCTACGGCAATTCATTCTCGGCTGGTTGTGTGATCGTGTTGGTTTTGAAATTCATCTCGTGCTGCTGGCATGAATTTGAAAGGTTTGGTAGGTCTGACTGTTGCGCAGAATGAATCTTTAGATCGCCGCAGGCAATTGCCGGGCACGGTACTTGTCCCGCTCAAAGAAGCGGGAGTGCCCGGTGGAGGAGAATGCATCATCCCACCGACATGAATTTCACCAGCCTTCCAGTCTTGCAACCCCCGCAGAATGAATTTCCGGGCACGGTACTTGTCCCGCTCAAAGAAGCGGGAGTGCCCGGTACAAGAGAATGCATCATCCCACCGACATGAATTTCACCAGCCTTCCAGTCTTGCAACCCCCACAGAATGAATTGCCGGGCACTTCAGTGCCCGGTAGCAATGCCCTTCATTGCCCTTCAAAAAGAACAGCCCTCAAATCCCCCCCAGCCCAAAACAAAACCACTTGTAAACCTCACCCATCTAAGATTATCTTCGTACTGTCAAATCACCCAGCAATACCCCTCGGGAAATGAAAAAAATCTTCCTCAGCTATTCCAGCAAAGACCAGTGGGTCAAAGAATGGCTAGTACCCCACCTAGAAAGCTACGGCATCGACGTCCAAGTCGACTACAAGACTTTCCTGTTTGGCATATCAAGCCTGGAAAACATCGAGTCTGCCATAGAAAACTCCCACCATACCTTCTTCGTCATCACCGAAAACTGGCTCGCAAGCGAATGGACAAAACTTGAATCCCTCATCCTCCAAACCGAAAGCCCCGCCAACCGCGACCTCAAATACTTCGTCCTAAAGCGCGAAGAATGCAAAATCCCAAAGCGCCTCAAGCCCTCCACCTATCTCGATTTGACCGACGAATCGACGCTTGAAACCCAAATCGACCGCCTGCTGCAACAAATCGGAATCACCTCGCACTCACGCTCCCACTCAAAACTCAAGCCCAAGCTTCTCTCAACTTATCGCCTCCCAGAAACCTCCGGCCACCTCTTCGGCAGAGAAAAACAACTCAATGAGATATCCAAAGCTTGGGAAGACCCCCACGCCAAGCTCATCTCCTATGTAGCCCAAGGCGGCGAAGGCAAAACAGCCCTCATCCGCCGATGGCTCAACGAACTCGCAGACAAGGACTTCGACGGTGCCCACAACGTCTACGCTTGGTCCTTCTACAGCCAAGGCGCGTCCCAAGACCGCCAAATCTCCAGCCGCCCCTTCCTCGACGACGCCCTCCGCGAATTTGGCGACCCAGAAATGGCCGCAGGCAAGGATTCAGACGAAACCAAGGCAAGGCGCCTCGCCACCCTGATCCGCCAAAACAGGACCCTCCTCATCTTGGACGGCTTGGAGCCCCTGCAATACCTCCCCGGCGAACCCCACAACGGCCGCCTCCACGACGGCGGCATCCGCACCCTGCTCAAGGAATTGGCTGCCAGCAACAACGGTCTTTGCATAGTAAGCACCCGCGTGTGGATCGCAGAATTGGACAGCTTCAAAGGCCAAGGCGTCGTGCAAGAAAAGCTCCCCCACCTCACCAAGGAAGCAGGTGCCGAGCTATTGGACGCCCTCGGCGTCCAGGGAGCCAGGGCCGAACGGGAAAAAGCCGCCGAGGAGTTTCATGGGCACGCCTTGGCGATGACCTTGTTGGGGACCCTGCTCGCCCGCTACCACAAAGGAGATATACGCAAGCGCGACCTGATCCCCCCCTTGGCAAAAGCAAGCCGATGGGGCGGCCACGCCGAGCGCGTCTTGGCCTACTACGCCCAAATGTTTGAGGGCAAGCCCGAGCTAGAAGTCCTGCGTATCCTCGGCCTATTCGACCGCCCTGCCGAGCCCGAGGCCATCTTGGCCCTGCGCAAGGCCCCTGCAATTCCAGCCATCACCGAGCATTTGCAGGCAATCGACGAATATGCATGGACTGACATCCTGCAAAACCTGCACGACCTCAACCTCCTAGATGACGGCGACGCCCTCGATTGCCATCCCCTTATCCGAGAATACTTCGCACAGCAACTCACCACGCAGCACCCGACCGCTTGGCAGGCAGCCCACCGTCGCTTGTATGGGCACTACAAAGGCATCGCCAAAGAGCGGCCCGACACCCTCACAGAAATGGAGCCGCTCTACCGCGCGATGGGGCATGGATGCAAGGCGGGATTGTACCAGGAGGCTTTGGATGATGTGTATTGGAAGCGGATTCAGCGGGCAAATGAAGGTTATTCTTGGAAACAACTCGGTGCTTTCAGCTCCGACCTTGCTGCCATCGCGGGCCTGTTTTTAAGGCCTTGGCGGGTGGTGCAAGAGGAATTGACGGAAGATGATCGCGCCTATTTGCTGAATGAGGCAGGTCTCTGCCTGCGGGCACTTGCGCGGCTGCGGGAGGCAGTCGAGCCGATGGAGGCGGGTTTGGCGATGCGGATTGCGCAAGAGAATTGCAATTCCTGCGCAAGAGTTTCCTCCAACCTCAGCGAATTGCGCCTGACCATCGGCGATGTGCCTCAAGCCGTGGAGGATGGCAAGGCAGCAGTAGCGTTTGCAGACAAAAGCGGGGATCTTTTTGAGAGAATGTGCACAAGAATCACCCTCGCCGATGCCCTGCACAACTCGGGAAAGACATCCGAAGCAATAGCCCTTTTCCGCGAAGCCGAGGAACTGCAAGTGCAAGACGATCCCAATTTTCCGAAGTTGTATTCGCTGCAGGGCTATCGGTTTTGTGACTTGCTGTTGCAGAATGGGGATTTGGAGGAAGTGCAGGAGCGGGCACAGTATTCCTTGGAGATTTCGCAAAGAAACAATTGGCTGCTTACCATTGCCCTCGACCAACTCAGCCTCGGCAAAGCGACCCATCTGCTAGCCCTCTCAGAAGGTTCGAGTGATTATAAGGCTGCCCTATCCTACCTCGTCCAAGCCGTTGAGGGCTTGAAAAAAGCTGGATACCAATACCATGTGCCCAATGGCCTCCTAGCCCGAGCTGCCCTCCACCGCGACATGCAAGACTACAAAGCCGCCCAAGCCGACCTAG
>JANPHP010000018.1:0-3739 GCA_031424495.1 Bacteroidota bacterium
TTTCACTTTACAGGCTTCACTGCCGGGCCACCCTTGGGGGTCAGGATGATATACATCCGCTTGCCTTCCAGTTTCGGAAGCATCTCCACCTTGCCGACTTCATTCAATTCGTCAGCAAACTCCAGCAACAACACCTTGCCCCTGTCGGTGTAGACGATGCTACGACCCCGAAAGTGTACAAAGGCTTTGACTTTGTTGCCTTCCTCCAAGAATTTCTTCGCGTGGTTCAGCTTGAATTTGAAGTCGTGCTCGTCCGTGTTAGGTCCGAAACGAATCTCTTTCATGAGAACGATATGCTGCTTCTTTTTCTTCTCTTTCTCACGCTTGCTCTGTTCGTACTTGAATTTTGTATATTCAATGATACGACAAATGGGCGGGTCTTGAGCAGCATTGATCTCAACCAAATCCATCCCCTTAGACTCAGCAAGCAGCAAAGCCTTACGCGTGTTCATCACACCGTTGTCCTCTTCGCCTTCGCCACCTACGATCCTGACTTCAGGAACGGCGATCTCGTTGTTGATGCGGTGCAATCTTTTGCGCCGCGATCTGCCCTGGGGTGGGCCGTTTTCTCTTGCGATAGTTCTTAAAAGATTTAATTCAACTTCAATGACCTTTTAACATCGTCGGCTAGCATGGCCGCAAAGGCCTCTACCGACATCTGTCCTATATCCCCTACTTTGTGCTTCCTCACGGCGACGATGCCTTCCTCGACCTCTTTCTCGCCCAAAACAAGCATGTAAGGAACCTTCCTGACTTCTGCGTCGCGAATCTTACGACCCACTTTTTCTCCGCGTTCGTCAAAGAAGGCACGAATATCGTATTTTTTTAGTTCCTGCAAAACTTTTTCCGCATAATCGTTGAATCGGTCGCTGATCGTGAGCACCGCCACCTGCTCGGTGGTGAGCCAAATCGGCAACTCGCCGCCCGTATGCTCCAACAAAACCGCAACAAATCGCTCCATCGACCCAAACGGTGCACGGTGGATCATGACCGGCCGATGCATCTGATTGTCTGAACCGACATATTCCAGGCCGAAGCGCTCTGGCAAGTTGTAGTCGACCTGCACGGTACCCAGCTGCCATGGACGGCCGAGCGCGTCGGTGACCATGAAGTCCAGTTTGGGGCCATAAAAAGCCGCTTCTCCCTTGACCTGCACGGTTTTGAGACCCTTTTCCGCAGCCGACTCGATGATCGCAGCCTCTGCTTTTTCCCAAATCTCATCAGAACCGATGTACTTGCCGACCTTGTCTGGATCGCGCAAGCTGATCTGCGCACTAAAGTCATGAAAATCAAGCGCCGAGAAGATGTAGAGCACGAGGTCGATCACCTTCATGAACTCCTCTTTGAGCTGATCGGGGCGGCAAAAAAGGTGGGCATCGTCTTGCGTGAAGCTGCGCACCCGTGTGAGGCCATGCAACTCGCCGTGCTGCTCGTAGCGGCACACGGTGCCAAACTCGGCAAGGCGCAAGGGCAGGTCCTTGTAACTGCGTGGTTTGCTTTTGTAAATCTCGCAGTGGTGCGGGCAATTCATCGGCTTCAGCAGGTACTCCTCGCCCTCGTGGGGGGTGCGGATGGGCTGAAAACTGTCTTTGCCATATTTTTCCCAGTGACCAGAAGTCACGTAGAGTTCTTTTTTACCGATCGGCGGCGTGATCACGGGCAGATAACCCTGCTCGGTCTGCTTTTTCTTGAGGAAATCCTCCAAGCGGTGGCGCAGCATCGCACCATTGGGTAGCCACAGCGGTAAGCCCATGCCCACGAGCTCGCTGAAGCAGAAGATTTCCATCTCCTTGCCGAGCTTGCGGTGGTCGCGCGCCTTGGCCAGTTCCAGCTTCACCATATACTCATCCAGATCGCTCGCCTTGGGGAAGGTGATGCCATAGATGCGGGTGAGCTGCGGACGCGTCTCGTCGCCGAGGAAGTAGGCGCCCGACATTTTGGTGAGCTTCACAGCCTTGATAATCTTGGAGCTCGGCACGTGAGGGCCTTTGCAGAGGTCGGTAAAGTTGCCGGACTCATAAAAGGTGATCGTGTCGTCGTCCTTGAGGCGCTCGATCAGTTCGACCTTGTATTCGTTGCCTTTTGCGCGGTAGAAATCGATCGCAAATTGTTTGGTGACCTCCTTGCGGGTGAAGACCTCTCCTCCCCTAGCGAGTTCCAAAAAAGTCTTCTCGACCTTCGCAAAATCATCACTGCCAAAGCTGTAGTTGCCAAAGTCAATGTCGTAGTAAAAGCCGTCCTTGACAGGCGGGCCGTAAGCGAGCTTGATGCCAGGATAGTGAATTTCCAGCGCCTCGGCCATGATATGGGCGGATGAGTGCCACATTGTGTATTGACCTTCAGCATCGTCCCATGTCGCAAATTTCACTGTGCTGTCCTTTGTAATGGCACGGCTCAGGTCCCAGATGTCGCCGTCCACCACGGCGGAGATGGCCTTGCGAAGGAGGCCCTCAGAGATGTCTTTCGCAATGTCTGCGCCCGTCACGCCTGCGGCGTACTGACGTTGGCTCCCATCAGGAAGCGTAATCGAAATCTGACTCATGGTACGATAAAAGAAAATTCAGTGTGCAAAGTTAGTGCTTTTTTGGGGATGGATGGTGGATTTGTTGAGAATTGATTGCACGCGATGCGGCCGTAAGCTGAAGCATACGGGAATTCATTCTGCAAAGCCTTTGAGACAAGCAAGCCTGTGAAATTCATGATGACTTTGGACAAACCACCCATGAACTTCACAACAAACCCAAGACAAAACCCCGCAGATTGAATTGCCGCCCGTAAGCTGAAGCATACGGGAATTCATTCTGCCAAACCTCTGAGACAAGCAAGCCTTTGAAATTCATGCAGTTTTTCGGACAAGCCGCCGATGAATTTCACAACAAACCCCAGACACAACCCCGCTGAGTGAATCTTTGGATCGCCGGAGGCAATTGCCCAGCCGTAAGCTGAAGCATACGGGAATTCATTCTGCAACACCTTTGAATCAAGCAAGCCTGTGAAATTCATGAGGACTTTGGACAAACCGCCCATGAATTTCACAACAAACCCCAGACACAACCCCGCAGAATGAATTGCCGCCGACTTCAGTCGGCGGGAAATGAATGAAAATGTCCCAGGCCGCCCATGAATTTCACAACAAACCCAAGACACAACCCCCGCAGAATGAATCTTTAGATCGCCGGAGGCAATTGCAGCCGACTTCAGTCGGTCGGCCATGTATACAAAAATCAAAAATCTCCCTAAATTCGTTCATGCCATTCATTTCCATCCACATCCACTTTGTGTGGGCCACGAAACATCGATTTCCCTACCTTGCCACCAAGAATGACCGTTTGGAGGTGTGGAAACACATCCGAAAAAACGCCATTGAAAAGGGAATCCACCTCGATTTTGTGAGCGGATACGCAGATCATTGCCACTGTATCGTATCATTGAAGGCAACGCAATCAACCGACGATGTGATGCAGCTGATCAAGGGAGAATCTTCCAATTTCATCAACAATAACATCTGTAACGGCGAATTCGCTTGGCAACAAGGATACTACGCTGCAGCTGTCCCGATTCAAAGTTTAGACAAACTGCGTGAATACATCAAAAATCAAGAAGAGCACCACAAAGCCCAAGACTTCGACCAAGAATACGAGAAGTTGCTCCTCAAAATCGGGTTCAAAAAAGTCGGAATCGATTGGAGTTGAGGGAAATTAGCGTTTGAAAGTTTTCCGGACGTAAGCTGTAGCATACG
>JANPHP010000019.1:0-19617 GCA_031424495.1 Bacteroidota bacterium
CACGACGATCTGCGCAGGCACCAACGTGACCTTCACTGCTACACCAGTGAACGGCGGCACGACGCCAGCCTACCAGTGGATGAAGAACGGCAGCAATGTGGGCACCAACAGCACGACCTACAGCGACAATGCCTTGGCCAGTGGTGACTTGATCACCGTGGAGCTGACGAGCAATGCGGTCTGCGCCTCGCCGACGACTGTGACCAGCAATACGCTCACGATGACGGTGAATCCGGTATTGGTTCCATCGGTTACGATCACGGCCAACCCCGGCACAACGATCTGCGCTGGCACGAACGTGACCTTCACAGCAACACCTGTGAACAGCGGCACGACGCCAGTCTATCAGTGGATGAAGAATGGCAGCAATGTGGGCACCAACAGCACGACGTATAGCGACAATGCATTGGCCAACGGTGACTTGATCACAGTGGAGCTGACGAGCAATGCGCTCTGCGCCTCGCCGACCACTGTGACCAGCAATACGCTCACGATGACGGTGAACCCGGTCTTGGCACCTAGCGTCACGATCACCGCGAATCCTGGCACCTCGATCTGCGCAGGCACCAATATTACCTTCACTGCCACTCCCATCAATGGAGGCAGCACTCCGAGCTATCAATGGCGGAAGAACGGCGGTAACGTCGGCACGAACAGCAACACGTATAGCAATGCCTTGTTGGGTAATGGCGACCTCATTACGTGTGAAGTGACAAGCAGCGATCCATGTTCCTCCCCTGCAACGGCGATGAGCAACACACTGACGATCCTTGTTGTCACCAATACAGTACCTACAGTGAGTATCTCAGTGAATCCGGGTAGCACAATTTGCCCGGGCAGTTCAGCCACGTTTACGGCAGTTGCTGTGAACGCAGGCTTGACGCCAAGTTACCAATGGACGCTCAATGGCAGCAATGTCGGAACCAATAGCGCGACCTATACCAATGGATCGTTGGTCACGTCGGATGTTGTTCGTTGTGAGGTGACCTCAAGTGATGCTTGTGCGCTCCCCACGAATGCGCTGAGTAACTCAATCGTGATGACGGTGGCCGACCTTACGGCCCCGGTGGCTGTGTGCCAGCCAGTGACGGTGTCGCTGAATGGGGCGGGCACAGGCTCGACCACTGCAGCGGCGGTGAACAATGCTTCGTCTGACAATTGCACCGCCTCGGGTTCCTTGGGCTTGGCCTTGAACACAACGACCTTCACCTGCGCCAACCTTGGAGCGAATACGGTTACCCTTACCGTGACAGATGGCGCCAGCAATACGGCGACTTGCAATGCGACACTGACGGTGGTGGACAACATCCTCCCCGTGATCAGCTGCCCTGCCAATATCTCGGTGGGCACGGGTGTGGCTTGTAACGCCACTGTGACCTATTCGACGCCTGTGGGCACCGACAACTGCTCGCCGACAACGACCCGCACGGCGGGCTTGGCGAGTGGATCGTCCTTCCCAGTAGGTGTGACGACGAATACCTTCCGCGTGACGGATGGCTCGGGCAACTCGGCTACTTGCTCGTTCACCGTGACGGTGACCGATCTTACGGCCCCTGTGGCTGTGTGCCAGCCAGTGACGGTGTCCTTGAATGGTTCGGGCACAGGCTCGACCACTGCAGCGGCTGTGAACAATGCTTCGTCTGACAACTGTACCGTCTCGGGTTCCTTGGGCTTGGCCTTGAACACGACGACCTTCACCTGTGCCAACCTTGGCGCGAATACGGTTACGCTTACAGTGACCGATGGGGCCAGCAATACGGCGACTTGCAATGCGACAGTGACGTTGGTGGACAACATCCTCCCAGTGATCAGCTGCCCTGCCAATATCTCGGTGGGCACGGGTGTGGCTTGTAACGCCACCGTGACCTACACCGCCCCATCTGGCACCGACAACTGTACACCCACCACGACCTTCACGGCAGGATTGGCGAGTGGATCGTCCTTCCCAGTGGGTGTGACGACCAATACCTTCCGCGTGACGGATGGCTCGGGCAACTCGGCTACTTGCTCGTTCACCGTGACGGTGACCGATCTTACGGCCCCTGTGGCTGTGTGCCAGCCAGTGACGGTGTCCCTGAACGGTTCTGGCACAGGCTCGACCACCGCTGCGACTGTAAACAATGCTTCGTCTGACAACTGTACCGTCTCTGGTTCGCTGGGATTGGCCTTGAATACGACGACCTTCACCTGCGCCAACCTTGGCGCGAATACGGTTACGCTTACAGTGACCGATGGGGCCAGCAATACGGCGACTTGCAATGCGACAGTGACGGTGGTGGACAATATCATCCCCGTGATCAGCTGCCCTGCCAATATCTCGGTGGGCACGGGCGTGGCTTGCAACGCCACCGTGACCTATTCAACGCCTGTGGGCACCGACAACTGCACGCCCACCACGACCCTCACGGCAGGCTTGGCGAGTGGATCGTCCTTCCCAGTGGGTGTGACGACGAATACCTTCCGCGTGACGGATGCCTCGGGCAACTCGGCTACTTGCTCGTTCACCGTGACGGTGACCGATCTTACGGCCCCTGTGGCTGTGTGTCAGCCGGTGACAGTGTCCTTGAACGGTTCTGGCATAGGCTCGACCACTGCAGCGGCTGTGAACAATGCTTCTTCTGACAACTGCACCGTCTCGGGTTCCTTGGGCTTGGCCCTGAATACGACGAGCTTCACTTGCGCCAACCTTGGCGCGAATGCAGTAACACTGACCGTTTCGGATGGTGGCGGGAATACAGGAACTTGCAGCGCAACCGTCACAGTGGTCGACAACATCCTGCCTGCCATCACCTGCCCAGCGAATATCGCAGTCGGCACGGGTGTGGCTTGTAACGCCACCGTGACCTACACCGCCCCATCTGGCACCGACAACTGCACACCTACGACGACACGCACGTCGGGTCTCGCCAGCGGATCATCGTTCCCATTGGGTGTGACGACTAACACGTTCCAGGTGACGGATGGCTCGGGCAACTCTGCAACCTGCTCGTTCACCGTAACGGTAACCGACGGGACCGTGCCTGTGGCTGTGTGCCAATCAGTGACCGTGGCGCTTAACGGCTCTGGTGTAGGCTCATTAACCCCTGCCGCAGTGAATAATGGTTCGTCCGACAACTGTACTGTCTCGGGTTCCTTGGGCTTAGCCTTGAGTACGACGAGCTTCACTTGCGCCAACCTTGGCACCAACACAGTGATCCTCACGGTGACGGATGCAGCCAGCAACACGGGCACTTGCAATGCGACTGTGACGGTTGTGGACAACATCTTGCCTGTAGTCACTTGCCCTAGCAACCTGACGGGCACCAATACCCCGGGCCAATGCACGGGTGTGGTGACCTACGGTACGCCTGTCGGCACAGACAACTGCACCCCGACGACGACGCAGACTGCTGGCCTTGCCAGCGGCGCCAACTTCCCTGTGGGCGTGACCACCAACACCTTCCGGGTTACTGACGGCTCTGCGAACTCCGCGACTTGCTCGTTCACGGTGACGATCACCGACACCGAGTTGCCTGTGATCACTTGCCCCGCCAACGTGGTATCTGCCAACGATGCAGCGCTTTGCAGCGCGGCAGTGACCTTCTCGGCACCGAACGGCACGGACAACTGTCCGAGCGCGACGACGACGCAAACTGCTGGTCTCCCCTCAACCTCGACCTTCCCTTTGGGTACGACCAACAACGTGTACCAAGTGACCGATGCTGCAGGCAATACGGCAACTTGTACCTTCAGTGTGATCGTGAACGACGCCGAGGCTCCGACCTGGTCGGGTTGCCCCGCCAACGTGACAACCTCTACGTCTGCAACGACCTGCGACGCCACGGTAAGCTGGACGGCACCGACGGCATCTGACAATTGTGCAGGCAGCAGTTCTGCGAGCAGCAACAACCCTGGCGACGTGTTTGCAGTGGGCACTGCGACAGTGACCTATACTGCAACCGATGCTTCTGGCAACACGGCCACCTGCGCCTTCACGGTAACAGTGGCCGACAGCGTGGCACCGACGGCGACCTGCCAAGCAGTGACGGTGACGTTGGACGCCAACGGCGATGCCAGCACGACGCCAGCAGCGATCGACAACGGCAGCTCGGACGCCTGCGGCAGCGTGACGCTGGCGCTGGACCAATCGGCCTTCACCTGTGCTGACGCTGGCGCTACCACAGTGACCCTCACCGTGACCGACGGCAACGGCAATACCAGCACCTGCTCGACCACTGTGACCGTGCTCACGCAACCTGTGACGAGCACCGCGACATCTGCTGTCGTCGACTGCGGCTTCAACGTTTCCTGCAACGGTGCGACTGACGGCACTGCCACAGCCGGTGGCGGTGGCGGATGTGGTCCCTACACTTATCTCTGGACAGGCGGTCAAACGACTGCGACAGTGACGGGCCTCGGAGCAGGCACGGTCAGCGTGACTGTGACCGATGCAGCCGGCGGCTCTTCAGTGGCCTCGGTGACCCTGACTGAGCCAGCCGTGATGGTGGCAACTGCAGGTGCGACGACAAACTCCTGCCCTGGCGGAGCCACGGGTAGCGCGGCGATGAGCGCAACGGGCGGCAATGCCTGCCTACCTTACACGTATGCATGGAGCAATGGTGCCACGACACAAAACCTGAGCAACGTGGGTGCGGGCACCTACACGGTGACGGTGACCGACGTGAATGGCTGTACGGCAACGCAGACGGTGACTGTCGGTGCATTCCCTGCACCGGTGCCGACCTTCACGGTTGCCAGCCCATTGCTGACCGCAGGTCAGGTATGGGTGAGCTATCAGTGGCAGTTGAATGGCACAGACATCCCCGGCGCGACTTCTAACACGTTCACTGCGCTCGTGTCTGGCGACTACACGCTTGTTGTGACCGATGCGAATGGTTGCACAGGCACTTCAACGACGACGAGCGTGATTGTGGTGGCGGTTGCCGATCCAGCCGAAGGCTTGGTGGGCTTGACGATTTACCCGAATCCGGCTCGTGGGGAGTTCAAACTCTTGACCGAGACGCCGATCACGCAAGGCTTGAGCGTGAGCATCACCGACATGTATGGCAAGCACGTCGCCGAGAAGGCCATGGCCTCGCTTGGTCACGAGGTTGCGTTTGACATCACGGGTTATTCTGCAGGTAGCTACCTTGTTGAGGTGGTTTCCAAGGGTGGCCAGCGGAAGGTGTTCAGGCTGGTGGTGCAATAAGGAGCAGGATTTGCAGAATTTTCAGAACCAGTTTTGGTGTTGAATTCTGGGCTTAGATTCTGGGTTTTGAATGAATAGTTGATGGCGGCGATCTTGGATTGCCGCCATCGCATTTTTGAGCAGGATTTGCAGAATTTTCAGAACCAGTTTAGTGTTGAATTCTGGGCTTAGATTCTGTGTTTTGAAATGAAATGGCAGTGGCGGCGATCTTGGATTGCCGCCATTGGCTTTTATTGGGATTTTGGGGGGAAGATGATGATGTGGGATTTGTAGCGGTCAAATTGGAGGAAGGGTTTTTGGGCGAAGAGTTGGTCTTGCTGGATGAGGTCTTGGTGCTCGAAGCGGCGGGCTGGGGCGCCTAGCCAATTGCATTCTTTGAGGGTGTCGAATCTTGTGATCCAGGTGTGGATGCCTTGGTGGCTGAATCCCCAACCGAATTCATTTTCTAGCAAACGGGATTGGATGAGGGAGTCTTGTTCGCCTTGGATATACATGCCTGCTAGGGGGATATCGGGCTGACGCCAGACGGGGTAGGTTTGTGTGGCCTTCCATGCCCGGTTGCAAGCTGCAAATTCGGGCGAATCTTTTTGAATGACCAACCACGCATTCCACCCAAAATCACGCACCAAAAGATAGCCGATGCTCCATCCTGCATGCTCATGGCCTTTGAAAACTTGACGATGTACCATTTCTAGGCTGTCGAAACGCGAACCCAATCCTGCCTGCAAGGCGCGCACTGCATAGATGGTGCAATGCATGGAATCCGTAGCTATTTGGGCGGTCTGGGCCGCGTCTACAAATTTTTGGTAGAGCGATCCTCCATTCCCCAGACTACTATCTTGCTCGGCATAACTGCGCCATACGGTGCCGTAATAGCCTGCTCCAGCACTGTTGTAGTTCCTGAAGTAGGCATTTTCCATCTTGGCCAAGGCATTGATGGCATTTGGGGAATGGAAGCCTGCGTAGGTGTTGGGAAGATGGCTGTAAGTTGAGTAGACGACCGTATCGGGCAAGGTGATGGGCACAATTGCCGATTCATTGGAGCGCTGTGGCGAGTTGCAGGCCATGATCGATACCGCAGCGATAGCCACCCAAAGTATTCCTCCCCTAGTACACGAATGTCCGGTCATTCATCAATTTACGGAAACTGGATCGACATCCATTCAAACACCTATTTGAATTTCTGATCTTTTTTGGGAACCCAAAAGGTGTAGGCCTTGTAGCCAGGGCGAATGACCGAAGGCAATGCGTTGTGAAAACGCTTGTGGATCAGGATGCGTGCTTGGGGCGCGATGAGCACCACCATGGGCATTTGCTCGAGCCATAATTGTTGGAACCGATTGTAGAGCGGCTTGCGCGCCTCAGCAGAAGGCGTCTGGCGGATTTGTGCGATGAGTGAGTCGGTCGTCGCGTTGCCAAACCCAAAGAAGTTGCTACCACCGCCGGTCCAGCTTTCGGTTGCCCATATTTGCGCAAGGTCGGTAGGCTGCATATTGCTAGCAAATCCGTTCAGCGCCATATCAAAATCATGATCGCGCAGTCGACTGCTCATGGCATTAAAATCAATGCTGTTGGTGGTGATCACGACGCCTGCTTGCAAAGCTTTGTCGGCGACCATGCGCAGTATCTGCACGCCGATGTCATTGGCGCTCGAAACCAAAACCTCGATATCCAGTTTGATTTTCTTGCCACGCAGGACTTTGTCACGCACCCCGTCTGCATCGCTGTCTACCCATCCGGCCTCGTCCAGTAATTTTTTGGCCTGCTCCACATCAAGGCGGTATCCTTTGAGGCTGGCATCGTATTCGTTGGTCTTCAGTGGGGAGATCGGACCTAGTTGGTGATTGCCTGTGCCGTGGTAGATGTTGTCGATGATGCCTTGCACGTCTACCAAGTGTGCGATCGCTTGGCGCACGCGAGCATCCTCGAGTAACGGTTTACGCGTCGTGCCAGGCTTGCAGTTGAAGCCCAGATAGACAAAGTTGTAGGTAGCGGGGGTATGGAAATTATAGTTCTTGGCAATGGTACCCTGCAGGTCATCTTTTGCAGCAGCAAAATCGTCGACGGTAAAGTCCATCGTGACGTCGATTTCGCCATTGCGGGCCACTGCTGGCAGCGTGCTGCGGTCTTTGATGGTTTTGAAGATGAGCTTTTCGGCGTAGCCTTGAAAGGCCTCGCCTCGGCCTCTCAGTTGATCGCCCCACCAATCTTTTTTGCGCACCAAGGTCACATTTTCGCCGGGAGCCCAGCTTTCCAGCTTATAGGGGCCTGATCCGTAGATAAATTGCGGATCGCGGGCATAGGACTCGCTATTGAAACGCTCTGCGAATGTCGCCATTGTAGGATCGGCTGCGATTTCTTCTGCACGGGTCATGAAATCAGACACTGTATATTTCGACAAGGCGTCAGAGGAGTCGTAAAAGGCCCGCGAAATCACATTGAAATCGGCCATCATCAGTTCGGCTTGGAAAAATGGCTTGTCGGTAACGACAGTAAAGCTGCGCGGATTGCTCGGATCCAATTTCACGTCTTCGATGTAGTCGTAGAGGACACGGATGTGGGCGGCATCGACGAGTGGATGCAAGATGCATTTGAGTGAAAATGCAAAATCACGTCCTGTGATCGGGCTGCCATCGTCCCAGCGGGCTTCGGGCCGCATTTCAAATGAGAAACTGAGGCCATCGGGAGAGATTTTGGCGGGCGCGGTCACGAGCGTCGGCTCCGAGGTCAGGGTTTGGCTGTTGTATGTGGCCAATGATAGGTGGATGTTTTCCTTGATGTAACTGGCCGGTGCGTTGCGGGAATTGAAAGGATGGAGGTTGTCGGGATCGGCGGTGTGAGCGATCCTGATCCAGTCACCAGCAACCGGGAGCGAATCTTGTGCGGGGGGATCGACAGGACGCTTGGGTTCGGGAGTGCAGGCCGTGAGGGCTAGGAAGAGGGACAGCGTGGCCCAGGCTGTTTTGGAGAATAGTCGCTTTAACATTCGTAGTTGTTCTTTTATAGGGATCAAAGTACGTGATTGGGGCGGGAAATGCAAAATGGGAGAGAGGGGGATTGAATTGAGAATTGGAAATTGAGTTGGCGGTGGCGGACAGAGTTCAGAGTTCGGAGTTCGGAGTTCAGAGTTCGGAGTTCAGAGTTCGGAGTTCAGAGTTCAGAGTTCAGGGTTCAGAATTCAGAATTCGGAGTTCAGCGTTGTGGGTTCAGGGTTCAGAGTTGGTGTGGTGGGATTGAGTGGCTTGGAGGAGCGCAGGTATCCTTAACTCATTCATCCTTAATCACTCATCCACCATTGTTCATCCTGAATCATTCATTGTTTTGGTTGTGGAATTTTTGATTTGGCCACGTCTTGACATTAATATTTACTGTTATCAAAATGTCATGGCTGCAAAAACGCTTTTTACGCGACTGAATGAGACGCTGGATCTACGCTACAATCGGGAACATGGTATTTGGCTTACGAGCGGACTTACGCTCAGGCGGTTGATCGGCTTCTTGGGACTTGCTTTGCCTTGGGTTTTGTTGCTCTTGCTATGGATAGTCAATGGACGCTTTGGTCCCTTGGACTCGATCAGCCACTACTATTATACCCGCATCAGCACGGTGTTTGTGATCGTGATGGGGCTCATGGGTGTGTTCCTGATAGTGTACAAAGGGCGGTCGCCTTTGGAATTTTACGTCTCGACGGTTGCGGGCATCGCCGCGTTTTGTGTGATCCTGTTCCCCACCGACAATATTTGTCTGGGCGATCAGGCTTGCGCCGTGACGCACCTGAACGATGTACCCCAGCGGGTCACGTTTCACTTGATCGCAGCGGGCATTTTCCTACTTTGCCTTGCATTCATGTCCATCTTCCTCTTTACCCAATCAGATAAGAAGGTCTATAATTTCCCCCACCGCAAGGTCATCCGCAACCGCATCTATGTTGCCTGCGGCGTCCTGATGGTGATCGCTGTCGTCTGCGTGCTCTTGCTCGACAAGCTCGCGCCCGACTTCTACGCAGCGCACCGCATGACTTTCTGGCTAGAAACGGTTGCGGTGGATGCTTTTGGGGTTTCTTGGTTGGTCAAGGGGAGTACTTTGTTTCGGGATTGAAGGGGGCTATTGCTTTCGCCTTTATGCTGAGGATGCTGTCGAGCTTTCGAATGTTGGTATCGTTCTGCAAGGCCGCAATTCCATTTTGCGACTCGATCGGTCGAGATCAAACAATGAGATAGTTTCAAAGAATGAATTTCTCGACCGAAATGAGCCATTCCCCCCAAAAAATCTCCCGATCTTAGCCCCCCGCAAGAAAAGAGATGCCACCTCAACCCATCACCGACCTTCCCATCCTGGAAATCGTCCCAGCGCTCCTCCGAGCGCTGGAGAGCCACCCGATTGTGATCTTGGAGGCGCCGCCGGGGGCGGGCAAGTCTACCGAGCTGCCGCTGCATTTGTTGCAGGCCCCTTGGCTGCAAGGGCAAAAGATGCTCATGCTACAACCCCGTCGCCTTGCGGCGCGGGCTGTGGCCACCCGTCTGGCAGCGCGTCTGGACGAATCCGTCGGGGAAACTGCCGGCTACCGCGTGCGCTTTGAGCGCAAGGTGAGCGCGCAGACCCGCATCGAGGTGCTCACCGAGGGGCTGCTCACGCGGCAGATCCAGCAAGACAATGCTTTGGAAGGCATCGGGCTGCTCATTTTTGACGAATTTCATGAACGTTCGCTCCATGCGGACCTCGCCCTCGTGCTCGCGCGGCAGGTGCAGGAGGTGCTGCGCGACGACCTGCGCATCCTCATCATGTCGGCTACGCTCGACACGGCGGCCCTCTCCTCGCTGCTCGGCAATGCGCCGATCATCACGAGCCAAGGACGGCAACACCCGATCGCGGTGCGCTACGCGCCCCCCGCCGAGGGTCAGCGACTCGAAGGCCATGTCGCCGCTACGGTGCGCAAAGCGCTCCGCGAAGACACGGGCGACATCCTCGTATTCCTGCCCGGCGCCGCCGAGATCGGCCGCGTGGCCGAGGCGCTGTATGAAAATCTGCCAACGGGCATCCGCCTGCACCTTTTGTATGGCGACCTGCCGCTGGCGCAGCAGCAAGACGCCATCGTGCCCGACCCTGAGGGAAGGCGCAAAGTGGTGCTGGCCACGACGATTGCCGAGACCAGCTTGACCATCGAGGGCGTCCATGTAGTCATCGACGCTGGGCTGTCGCGCGTGCCGCGCTTCGACCCGCGCTCAGGGCTCACGCGTTTGGAGACGCTGAGCGTGACCCGCGACGCCGCCGATCAACGCGCAGGCCGCGCAGGCCGCCTCGGCCCGGGCATCGCCTACCGGCTCTGGGCCGAGGGCAGCCACCAATACCTGCAAGCACAGCGCGAACCCGAAATCCTGCAAGCCGACCTCGCGCCCATGGCCCTCGAATTGGCCTTTTGGGGTGTGACCGACATGCTGGACTTGGGCTGGCCCACGCCCCCGCCTGTCGGGCACTTGAACCAAGCGCTGGAGCTGCTCACGCAGCTCGACGCGCTCGAAAATGGCCGCATCACGGCGCGTGGCAAGGATTTGCTGCGTCTGCCGACGCATCCGAGGCTGGCGCACATGCTCGCTGCAGGCGAGGCGCTGGGGTTCGCTGGCCTCGCCTGCGACATTGCGGCGCTGCTGGAGGAGCGCGATCCGCTCCCACGCGAGACGGGCGCTGACTTGTGCCTGCGCTTGGACGCGTTGCGCTTGCACCGCTTGGGCGAGCGCACGCAGGGCGAGCGTGCGGGGCTGAGCAAGCTGGAACAGCTCTCCCAAGCTTGGCGCAAGATCTTGCGTTGCGCGGCGCATGACAGGCCCGTGCAGGGCTTTGAGGCAGGCCGATTGTTGGCTGCAGCTTACCCGGAGCGCGTCGCGCGGCGGGTGGGCCATCATCCGCCCGCTTACAGGTTGGGGAATGGGCGGCGGGGTAGCTTGATGGGCCACGATGCGCTGGCCGACCATGAGTGGCTGGCGATCGGGTTGATGGATGCGGGCTTGCAAGAGGGCAAGATTTACCTGGCGGCGCCCTTGGATCCGCAGGACTTGAAGGGGCAGATGCAGACGCATGCGGTGCTGCATTGGGACCGTGCGCAAGGACAATTGGTGGCGCAAACCGAGCTGCGGCTAGGAGCGCTCTTGGTGTCGAGCAAGCCGATGACCAAGCTCGACGATGCGGCTTGTGTACCGATTTTGTGCGCGGCGATCCGGGAGCAGCCCGATTTGTTGCCTTGGAGCGAGGCGGCTGTCGAGTGGCAGGCGCGGGTCTTAAGTTTGCGGGCTTGGCGGGCGAATGAAGATTGGCCAGATGTATCGACCGAGGCTTTGCTGGTGGATTTGGAGGAATGGCTGGGGCCCTACATCGGGGCTTTGCGCAAGAGGGATGACTTCAAACGCATCGATCTGATGGGTTTGCTGAGCGCAAAATTGCCCTGGGCCATGCAGCAACAATTGGATGCATTGGCACCGCAAAAAATCGAAGTGCCAACGGGCTCGCAGATCAAGCTGGAATATTTTACCGATGGACGCGCGCCAATCTTGGCGGTGCGCTTGCAGGAGATGTTTGGGCAGATGGATACGCCGACCGTGAATCAGGGTCGCAATCCAGTGTTGATACACCTGCTGTCACCCGCCTATCGCCCCTGCGCGGTGACGCAAGACTTAAGGAGTTTTTGGGTGAATGCCTATGCCGATACGCGCAAAGACTTGCGAGGGCGGTATCCCAAGCATAGTTGGCCAGAAGATCCCTTGACGGCAGAGGCCGTGCGCGGGGTGAAGCGGAAGCCAAGGCCCTGATCACTAAGCTTCTTCGTTTGGTGCGTTTTGGATGCAAGTCAATGGCGCATTCCACATCAATATTTGTATTTTATTACACGTGCAATTTTAGTTTTCGTCCCTATCATTGCGGATTGCGAACCAATTGAATTGATCATTCTAGCAAAATTTACCATGCTCGAAAGCTCATTTTTACAACCTATATTTCTGAAATGCATCTTTTTTGCCATTTCTAATTCTGTTTGGCGATCAATCTTTAGAAAGTGCCCTAGGTCATTCATTTAGTCATGTGCCATAAAATATTACATGTGTTTTGTTGTAATCTTCGTCAATGTGTTTTGTTGCTGCCGAAAATATGTCCAGCTTCATGATTGGGGATCGCTATTTGTTGAATTCAATCACACGAAACTGGTATGGGTATGTTCAAGGAATTGCACAAAAGTTCTTGGTTGTTATTGTTAATGTGTGCCATGTTTCCTTTGCGGATGCAGGCGCAAATACAATCAACGCAGCCCGACGGGGAAGGTACAATTTTGCGGGAAGCCATCGGCGTGGCCAGTGGAGCGCGATCAGGTAATAATCTGCAAGAGCCGCTCATGCTGCTGCCCCCGGGCAATGACAATTGTGCTTCGGCGACCACCCTCACGGTGGGTGCGGCTTGCATCACGGGTACCTCCAATGGTGCAAGTTTACAAAGCGGCGAATACGTCTGCCTCAGCGGCGGTGGCGGCGTCTCTGAAGAAACCGTTTGGTACCGTTTCACGGCGACGGCGACATCAATGGTCTTAGGGGTGGTGCTCACCAACTCGACCAATTGCGCGACGGTTTTGGCGGTCTATGGCCCCTTTGCGCCGGGCGGGGGCTGCTTGCCGAATGCGGGAAGCCAGATTCTGTGCCAAAACATGGGGCTCATCGACCCTGGCTTCCATCCGCTGCTCACAGGTCTCACGATCGGTCAGCAATACTTGGTGCAAGTGCAAGGCAACAATTGTGGCGGCGGCAACGATCGTTTTGTAAATTTCTGCATCAGCCTGAACACCGTTTCCTCCAACAACAGCGCTGGTACTGCCTCTG
This sequence comes from Bacteroidota bacterium, assembly GCA_031424495.1. Lineage (GTDB taxonomy): Bacteria > Bacteroidota > Bacteroidia > J057 > JADKCL01 > JADKCL01. The sequence goes on from JANPHP010000019.1 coordinate 13,042, forward strand.
TGATCAACAACTGTGGTGTAGCCTTCACAGGGGGCACCACGGGTGGGCACTACGCAAATGGCACCTCGATCGGAGCCAACAATCTCGACAACAATGTGGGCACGAGCATCACCGGGGCGAGCGAGGTCGGCGACGACGTGACCTTTGTGATCAACAATGTCTCCTGGTTCACATTCTGCAACGGCAACCTGAGCGCCTGCACTTGGAGCATCCTGCTCAATACCGTGACCAATTGCCTCTTGCCCGCGCCCAACGCAGGGGTGCAAGCGGCGGTCTTCACTGGTACGCCCGCAGCGCTGGTCAATGTCGCCATAAGCCCCAGCAACATTCCTCCAGGAGGCAGCTTTGCTTCGGGCAGTTTCTCAGTCGGCGCGAGTCAGTGCGCCTACGTGATGGTCGACGGATTTGCGGGAGACGAATGCAATTACAACCTCACGCTTACCAATGTTTCCTGCGGCTGCGTTGTGCTGCCCGTGGAGCTGGCATTTCTTTCAGGGCGCAACTTCGCGACGCAAATCCATCTCGATTGGATGATGGCGGCACAGGAGGGATTGACGAGTTTTGAGATCGAGCGCAGTGCAGATGGGAACAAGTTTTTGCCATTGGCTCAAAACCTGCTGGTGGTCGCCGAGCAAGGGCATCGTTATGTATTTGCCGATCAGGCTCCATTGGCGGGCTGGAATTATTACCGCTTGCATGCACAGGATGCCGACGGCAATCGGGTCGGATTGAATACGGTTGCCGTTTTCAGGGAGCAAGGCGCGGGATTGGACCTCTTGGCAAGCGTCGTGGCGACGCAGTTGCAGCTCGATGTGAACAGTCCTGCGACGGGCTTGGGCCAAGTGGTGGTGACCGACTTGCAGGGCAAGGAAGTGATGCAAGAAGCGATGCAACTGGGGGTAGGCCGCAATCGGTTGCAATATGATGTGAGCGCCCTTGCAAAAGGAATGTATGTCTTGCATTTGGTGCAGGGCGATCAAAACGTGGTGAAGAAGGTGGTGGTGCGTTGAGGGTTGGTGGTCTTTGGCCATTTCACGGTGCCGGGCGAGTAGGTCCTATTTCTCTCCTGATACCAGAATGCTCAGGATCACCGACCCAGCACTACCGTCTGGCTCGATATCCGATTACCTAATCGCAGCTGCACGCAATAGATCCCCGATGGCCAACCTTGGGTATCGATCATGGATGTTTGTCCATAGATCGCTTGTGCCATGACCCATCGACCATCCGCCGCAAAAACTGAAAGCGTGCCATTGACCTCGAATGTGCCAGCTAGCCGAACCCAAAAATTGCCCTGGCTGGGATTGGGGTAGATGGCCAAATCTGTCGCGGATACTGGCCCGACGCCCGTGAGTACATTCAGCAATTTTGTGACGGCGAGGCTTTGAGCGTCATTGCCGTTGCATCCCACGCTGCTTATAAGGCTAGCATAGGAGCGCTTACATCCACGATTACCGATAGTTGAATACTTACCTACAAAAAATGCAGACGCCCAATCCGCCTACTCGACAACAAGCCTCACTTGCTCGGTCCAAGACTTGCCGCTCAGGCGCAGGAGGTACATGCCCGCAGGCAGTTTGTTGCCATCGACGGTGAGTAGATTCTCACCAATCTGGCCTTGGGTCGCGCCGCTACGCTGGGCACGCCCTTGCACGTCGATGAGCGTCCACGCAATGCCTTCATTCCGCTCCAACTTCAAATTGACCTGAAAATCACCGCTGCTTGGATTGGGGAATACCTGCAAACCGTGGCCCTGCTGAGGCTGGGTGACTGCCGTGGCTGCGTTGGGATGCTGATATTTGTTGAAGAAGCGCCAGATTTCGCGGGTGTAGAAGATGTCATTGGTGGGGCCGAGCCATACGTGGTCGGCGCCGTAAACCTTGTAGTGCTCGACGCCATAGTTGTGGTCGCAGCCCGACCACTCGATGTGGTCGACCGTGTACCCGTCGTTGAAGAGGTCGGGCATGTGCGTGGTGTCGGGCCCAAGGGTGCAGGCATTGTTGGTGACCCAGTGCTGCAACGTGGGCGCGGTCGACATACCAAAGGTGTTGGCGGTATAGCTGATCGTGGCGTCGGCGGTGCCGTGGAAATGCAAGACGGGCACAGCACGCCCCGGCTGGCAATTCAGCGCCGTGCCGATGGTACCCGCGACAGCACCGATGGCAGCGATGCGGTTGTTGAGTTCGCAGGCGAGGCGGTGGCACATGAACGCGCCGAGCGAGAAGCCGCAGGCATAGACGCGGTTGGGGTTGATGTTGTAGTGCGCCGCCATCGAGTCGATGAGGGCATTGATGAAGCCGACATCGTCGATCGAGCCATTGAGCGTGAAGCCAAATGCACTCGCGCCAGAGTTCCAAGCGGTCGAGCCCGAGAGCTGGTCGAGCAGGGCTTGCGGCGTGACGACGATAAAATTGGCGGTGTCGGCAAAGTAGTTGAGGCCGATGCCCGAGAAATTGGTCATGTCGTCGCCAAGACCATGCAGGGCGATGACCAGGGGCACGGCTGTGCTGCCGTCGTAGATGGCAGGCACATATTGCCGGTATTGGCGCACCTGCCCGCCAAAGGTGAAGGTGTGATTGCTGAATTGGCTCCATCCGCTGGAGGCGAGCAGGGCGAGCAATAGGATGGTGATCAAGCGTTTCATGCCTACAAGTTAGCGATCTGATGCTTAAAAAAGGCCATTCACCGGAAATTTTGCTCAGCGCTTTGGGGGATGCAGGTGGCGGGAATGTTTTATAGGTACGATTTTAAGAATTAGGGTAAGCAATTTTTTGATGGACGAGATCTGGGCCGCGAGTCGGCCCAGGTTCATTTTAGGGAGGTGTATTGGCCTCGGATCCCTGACTCGGAATTCATCCCGAAAAATAAATCTTCCAGGCTTGGGGGAATGCCATTCAACCGCTGTATTGACCTTAGAATTTGCAATTTTTGTTTTAGAATTAGGGTTATAGTTTTGTTGATAGACGAGAACTGGGCCGCGTTACGGCCCAGGTTTTTTTGAAAATTGCCCATTCTTTGCTAGATTGCTTCGTTGGAGCTATCCCCATTCTTTCTTTTACACCCTCCCGTTATGAAACGCCTCGTCGCCTATTTTTGGATTGGCATCTGCATTGTTTATTCTCTGCATGCCCAAGTGCCTGGCCTTGAGGCCAAAAACTGGTATTTTGGTGCAGGAACCGATGGGATCATCTTTGATGCTGGCAACATTCCTTATAAAGTGAGCAACAAATACAATGGCGTGGGCTTTGAGGGAATCGTCGTTGTCAATGATCCGCTGTCGGGTGCTTTGCTCTTTTACAGCGATGGACAAACCGTTGTCAATTCCAGCCACGCAGTCATGTTCAATGGCACTGGGCTATTCGGTCACTCCTCAGGTGCGCAGACGGTACAGTGCGTGCCGATGCCCAATTTCCCAGGCAAATTTTACCTGCTCACCAGCCGCGCTTGGGACCTTGCGGGCGACAACTTGTTTTATTCCGTCGTCGACTTCACAGACCCCCTGTATCCGCTGGGCAAGGTCACCAACAAAAACACCCTGCTCAGCAGCGCGATCTATGGCCAAGCCAACAAGGTCGTCTCCAAACCCAGCACGACCGACTATTGGTGGATCGGCCATGTGCTCAATACCAATACCTACCACATCATCGCGATCACCAGCGGCGGCTTCTCTGCGCCCGTGACCTATACTGCCACGGGTACAGCCGGCGGCGACAGCTATACCATGTCGCATTCGCCCATCACCAACAAGGTCGCAGCCTCTGGCCTAGGGACGATGGGCCTCGCAATGATGGATTTCAACAGCACAACGGGCGTGCTCTCCAACCCGGTGCAAATCTGGAGCGTGGCCTGCGGCCTCGGCAATTTCTCGCCCGACGGTACCAAGCTCTATTTCATCAAAGATGCCAGCGGCTACAAGTTGCACCAATATGACTTGAGCAATGGCGTCACCACCAATATGAATACCTGCTGCTATGCCCACGACACCAAGACGGGGCCTGATGGCAAGATGTACCATATCCACACGTACAGCTCGTCAGTGCCGATCGCAGTGATCAACAATCCCAACATGAGCGCCGTGGGCAATGCCTGCGGCTACAATGCCAGCGCCCCGATCGCCGGGACTTTTAATGGGCAGGTGCGTCGGTTTCCCGAGTTTGTGGTGATGCCCGCAATGCCCGTGTTGGCGGTTACGTTTACGCACATTGCTGCGCAGCAAAGCGGCAGCGGTGTGGATTTGCGTTGGTCGGTTTCTGATGCTTGCAATGCTTGCCATTTTGTTGTGGAGCGCGGCAATGGCAGGGGCACCTACACGGCAGTCGGCAACCTGCCCTCCAGTGGCGCCACCGAATTTGCGCTGGCGGATCGTGCAGCAGCCACAGGACATTGGTACTACCGCGTGAAACTGGTGGATGCTGATGGCAAAATCTCCTATTCCGAAGTCGTTGAGGTCGGCGGATCAGTATCGGGGCTGGCTAATTTTGAGCTGTTTCCCAATCCCTGCCAACAGGAACTGCACATCTTGCTCGACGATCTCAGGGCCGCCGACGTGGCTGTGGAGGTCATGGACCTGACCGGGCGCAAAGTTCTGGCATTGCACCCAGGGCAAGCGGCTTTCAGCATCGATGTAACTAGCTTGAGCCGAGGCATCTATGTCTTGAAATTGATGGCGAATGGCAAGACCGGCTATCGGAAGTTTGAGAAGGAATAAGCCTGCTGCCTTCAGGTTTCACCGCGCCCAAAGCCGACGGTCTCGCGGTAAACTTGCGGCGATACTTCTGCATTCGCCTTGAAAAATCTGCTGAAATAGTATTCGTCGCCATAGCCCAGCTCGTAGGCGATTTCCTTCACGGTTTTGTTGCTGAGGTAGAGCTCGCGCTTGGCCTCGATCACGATGCGCTCGGCGATGAGGTCGGTGAGCGTCTTGTTGAAATGCAGTTTGGCGACCTTGGCGAGTTGTTTGGGGGAGATGTTCAACAGATCGGCATATTGGCTGGCGGAATGCATGGTCCTGAAATGCGTCTCGATGGCATCCTTGAGATTTTGCAACAAAAATGGCTGCTTGAGTTCTGCCGTGTCGGCCAGCGCCTGCGGATGTTGCTGCGCCTTGAGGCGGGAGGCCGTGATCAAAAAGATTTTGAGGTAAGACACCAGCAACTCATACTGCGCCAGCGCCGGATTTTGCATTTCAGCCTTCATTTGCCCGATGAGCATATCCAGAGTCAGGCCCGCTTGCGGATCGATCAGGGTGATGGGCGGCTGGTAGACATTGTTGAATAAGACGCCGTTGCAGGCCACCTCGCGCTGGTGCATGTGGATGCAAAAAAAGTCGGGGTGAAAACAGATGGCCTCCCCACGCAGTTCCTGCTCAGTCGTGAGCATGTAGGGCTGATAAGGTGCTAGGGCAAACAATGAATTTTCGGCAAAGGCAAATTCCGTAAAATCGACTCGCGCATTCCCCGACCCGGCCTTCACCCAGATCAATGAATAATAATTGTGCCGCTGCAGGTGGTCAAACGCACAATTGCCTTCAAAACTAAAAATCTTGAAAGCCAAGTTGCCGTTTTGCGGATTCACCATCGTGAAGACATCTTTGCCCATCGCCTTGATTTTAGGGGTACATGTTGTAAAAAGGCATTTGCATCAATGCTGCTGCAATTTTGCCTTCAAATTTTTGATTTCCTCCTGCTGCCGCTGGATCAATTCGCGTTGCCCCGCAAATGCCGACTCGATCTCCTCGACCGTGTAGCGGGGCGTGATATGCTGCGGGCAGTTCCAATCATAAGCCTTCACATGCAGCAAAATCATGCGTTCGGGGCGGGCCTTGTAATCCTCAAGTGAGAGGGTCGACAGGAGGTCGGGCCGGGCATCGAGCTCGACGACCTCTGCCTCGGCATAGATTTTCAGGCGTGCTCGGGCAGGGTAATCCATCAAAATCAGGGCAACCTTTGGTTGCGTGGCCACATTGCCGACCGAGATGTACTGCATATTGCCCTTGAAGTCGATGAATCCCAGCGTGGTCTGGTCGATCACTTTCAAAAAGCCCTTGGGGCCGCCCCGGTGTTGCAGATAGGGAAATCCATTTTCGCCAACGGTGGCCATGAAAAAATGGTCGCGTCCGGCGATGAATTGCCATTCCTGCTCGCCGAGACCGTCGGTTTCCCGCTGGGCTTCCATGCGGGCATAGCTGCTGCGGCTGCCAAAGCGGGTCTGCAATTGCTGTACCGCCTCCGTAAATGCAATCTGGGCATAATTCATGATTTTTCGTTTTGGGGAATGAAAGCCTCAGAAAAGGGTGCGCTCAGCCTCGGTGATCGCCAGGTCATTGATGCTGGCATAGCGTTTTTGCATATAGCCAAGCGGGTCAAATTCCCAGAGCTCGTTGCCATAGCTGCGGCACCATTGCCCACTATGATCATGCCATTCGTACTCAAAGCGCACGGCCATCCTGTTTTCCCGAAAGCCCCAAAGTTCCTTTTTGAGCTTGTAATCGAGTTCTCTTTCCCACTTGCCTTTGAGAAATGCCTTCACAGCCTCGCGCCCGTTGATGAAGTCGGTGCGGTTGCGCCACTCGGTGTC
>JANPHP010000020.1:0-2651 GCA_031424495.1 Bacteroidota bacterium
CACGCCCTTCGCAAAGCCTCAGGGGACGTGCCACCCAAACACAACCTCCCCCCAAAATCTATTCTGGACGAAGCACTAGCTTGAAAGTCGATTGGATTTGAAAGCCATGAACATTTGAGGACAAATGTCCTACGCTAAATGCCATTTGACTTTGCTCGACTTTTGTTTCCTGATAGCCAAACGGGTGGAAATAAAGATGATCCGAAACAGTCGATAGAGCCTTCCGAACGCTACGACGTGGAGGCATACAACTGTGACAGAAGGGTACGCAACGTTCGGTGGCTGCGATATCCAACATCGATACGAGCTAATATTTCAGCAGGTGTTTGGTTCTGGGCCTGCCAAACGCTCTCCATAACTTCCCATTCGCCATCCGTGATCGTTATTTCATTAGGTTGCAACGCGAAGTCTCCATGAGCAGTTACTACCCTCGTAGTAAGAGCTTGCGATGTTATCACGCGTGTAGTAAGCGTGTCAACGTTTTTGTGAAAAATCTTTGCAATCAGGCGGAGCGGGGTGCGAGCATGTTGGCGTCACGGGACAATCGCCAATTGCCATCTGCCGATCGCTTGTAAATAGAAAGCGTATTACCAGATAGGTATTTCGGAGAGTCGCTGTTCTTTGGTGTCACCATGACTTCAATTCGAGCTATGGCATAAGCCACATCTCCGACCACAGTGATTTCTTCATATACACCTTCACATCCAATCGTGACGTTTTTCCTCATCGCATTGAAGGATTCGATGAACCCCTGTTTTCCAAAAGGGGATCTGCCAGGGGTGAGAAAAACGACGTCGTCCGTCATCAGATCGCTTATCACAGCGACGTCACCGCTCGTCGTGGCCTGAAACCAAGTTCTTTGAAGCTCACGAATCGCATATTCATCAGTCATGTGGCTTGGCGTCCCTTTGCTTAAATAACTTGTCCGCCCAATTAACAAAGTGTGGAATGTTGGGCAGGTCTGTGTGGCCACCGTCATGTTGGCGCCATGCCAGTTCACCTTCAAGTAAATCCGTGTTAACCGGCGGCATCTTCTCGGTATTGTAGTCGTCACTTCGCCCAAGGTCTCGAGCACCGAGTAATCGGAAGGCGGGTTGCGCAGCGATCGTGGCCATAAAACTGCCCTGTTGATCCAACCACAATGCGTCCCCTTTTTCTGGGATGCCGTAACTAATGAAGGTCATTCGCGGTGCACACAATGCGATGAGCATATGAGCGTCGACAGGCAGGTCGCCCGCGTTCATGGCACCTAATGACGATTCAGCGGTTCCGTACTTCAGGAAGTTGCCGGCCATCCAGTGGTATTCGCCAGAGCCGGTCAAGTTCTCGACGGCTTCGCCAAAGTTACGACGGTAGAGGCTGGCGCCCCCTTCTCCTGACGAACCAACTAAGGCCACCGCGAATCGTTCGTCGAAAGCCATTGTGACGAGGGCCGCTTTGCCGTACCGCGAGACTCCTTCGATGCCAACTTTTTTCGCATTGACAGTCGCGTCGGTTTCGAGGTAGTCGAGCCCTCGGGATGCGCCCCAAGCCCATGCGCGGAGCGAACCCCACTGATCGGGCTTGCGAGGCTGCCCCTTGTTCGTGAGCCCAATAATTCCGCGAGTCAGACCCCCTCCGGTCTGGCCTTCACGCCGTGGCGGTCCGAAACGATTTTGTTGTTCGCCACCTGAGTCATCTTGAATGCTACCGGCACTGATTGTTGCGTAGCCCCACCCGGCTTCAACCAGTTGCTGATTTGCTGGTGGTGGGCCTCCAGGTCGATTTCCGAATCCGCCGCGCCCACCGAAATCGATATCGTCTCCGTTCGGCGCAAACATAGTAAAGCCGAACATCATCAGAGTTGGCACAGGTCCTTTGACATTCTTTGGAACAACGACCGCCATCATGATGGTGACGTCGATCTCCGCGCATCCCGAATTGTCAACGCGACCGGCCAATCGCTTCTCAATGACATCGGTTTCGCCGAGTTTCTTTTCGACAGTCTTTAGCAGCTCCCATTTTACAGTTGGCACATTATCGGGAACTCGCCCAAGTACTTCACGTTCAAAGTCTTCCACAATTTCCGGGCGTCGCTGCTTCCGCCATTGATCAGCTGTTGCGACTTTGTCGCCGTTCTTTAGCGTCATTAATTCCGGCAGCTTGGGAAACGGATTCGCTTTGGACTCGTCGGTGTTAGCTGCGTTCGGTTTTTTGGGATCCCCACTCGGTCCCGGTCGAAGCTGCGTTATGCCGAGTTGCTTCTGCATCTCGCGGTGATCTTCCTGAGTCGTGAAGGTCACGATTTTGCTCGCAGACTGCGTTTCGATTTTCGGTAGTTCCTCTTGTGCCGCAGCGAAAGGCGACTGCCCCAAAGGCCCGTAGGCTAACAACATTAAAATTACGGCGCGTACGAGTGTTGTTCGATTCAGCTTGAGCCCCTCGGAGGAGAAAGGTGAGCAGCTAGATTTTGAGACGAAGTTCAGGATATCAGTTTTCGTACTAATTCGTCACTTATCGATCCATCAATAACATCCGTTGCAAAAAATCCTTTACTCCCCTTCCTGCGATTTCTGAATTTCTGTGCGACTACAATCAAATATTCTGTAACCTTGACTCGTTCTGCTGCAACTTGTGCTTTGTCCACGTTAGATGTTGGGGTTGCGAATTAC
>JANPHP010000021.1:0-38773 GCA_031424495.1 Bacteroidota bacterium
GCTCAATTCTGCTCAATTCTGCGAAAATAAATTAGGGGCCTCAACCAACATGTGGGAGTCCCCTAATCCTTGCTCTTGCTTGATGTAAAGATGCAGCATCTAGCTGGGGTGCGCAACCCCGATCTTACGAGGTTCTTACCTGCGTCGATGGCCTCTCGACGCCTATGCGTACCGTCTGAATCGATTTGGATTCAAATATTCTTACGCACTCAGGATTAAATTCGCTTATAAATTTGGTGGATTCAGGGCTTTTCGCGGGCTTTTGCGATGACGCCTTGGATCAATACCGCGGTCAAGGCGCCGATCACGGCGATTGAGAGGAACTGCACCAAGCGCACATTTTCATTGCCTACGATGCGAAAGTAGTTGCCGACAGACAACATCAACATGACAGCGACCAAAATCAGTTTACGATTTTTCATCTTGGAATCGATGGTTGGGTGAATGAAGATTGAATTTCAATAGTATCTCAATGCCTTTTTTCATTTGCGCCGAATGTGCGCCAATTTTCCGCCGGCTGGAATCAAATCTTCCATCTCGGTATAGGGTATCCTCACCTCGGGCATTCCTGCCGAATAAGGCCCGATCTCGTAGGGTTGGAAGGTAAATATAAGCCCACCAGGGGTGATTGCAAAGTTGTCGTTCAACTTGAAGTGGGACTGCTCGCTGTCATCCAGCATCTCCTCGTTTTGCGGGATATCAAAAAAAATCTTGGCGGCGATGGCATTCAAGCGGTCGGCAAACTTCGGAACCAAGAGGTCTTTCAGTAACAATAACTTACCTGTCTCCAAGTCGAGGTTGAGGTAATGGGTCCAACCGATGCCGTGCGCACCGCCATTGAAATCATAACCGCCTGCGTTGAGGCAGAGGATGCCACGATCGTTGGTGATGATGTCGATCGCCTGATCGCGAAACAGGTCTTCCTCAAATTCAAGATTTTGAATCGTATGCAGGTAATCGGCCATTGATTGAGGCGCGATACGTTTGCCAGCAGATTCCTCTTCCGAGACATCCAAAGCCTGAGCACGCAATATCTCTCCCGCAATCGCTGCATCCACCGCAGCATTGCCCATTGTGACGACGATGGAGGAGACATCGATGTAAGCACACATGTCATAGGTAGGTGTGCCATCTGATTGCTCTGCCAACTTGAGCCGTTGGTCACGTGCCGCACAGTTTTCCTCCCGAAAATGCTCCAAAGTGATGCTCGGTTTTCCATCCATCACCTCGGTGAGTTGGAAGGGCAATGCATTGTGCTTGGCCTTATTGCTCCATTCGCCAGTAAAGGTATGCCCGTCGGTGAATTTGCCCTCAAAAGCGCCAGTTTCATCGCCTTGGTCCTCAAATTCCATCATCGAGATGACGCCTGCTGCGGAGAGGCTACCACTGAGCGACAAGGGCAAACCTACTTTTTCGTAAAAATAGGTTCCAGAAATGACAGAGTCTCTTCGCACCAAATCCATCGTGATCGCGCTATTACCGATCGTACCTTGGAGTTTTTTGTAGAAAGATGCAGGTAAGGCAACGGGCTTTGCATCGGGCACTTGTTGCGCAGGCGTCTCGGTGGAACTGCCTTGTTTTTCGGCGGGGGTGCATGCTGATGCGAGCAGGATGAGCATGAAGCCCAGTGTAAAGAATTTCATGACTTGAATTACGTTGTAACAAACATTACCCTCTATCGGGCGCAAAAGTGCCCTTTTCCAGGGTCCTGTCTATTTCAATTTCTAAGCTTTCAAAGGCCAGTCAAATCGACACTGTTGCCCAGGAATTTGATACTCATTCCACCCCTACCCGCAAGACCTCGATCTTGCCGTCCACCCAAACTCGCAGCAAATAGCTTCCTCGTGCCAGGCCATCAAGCGCCAATTCCCCAACGACACCAGACACGTCCCATTGCCGCAACTTGCGTCCAGCGAGGTCATAGAGGCCGGCCTGAAACCCGACGACTTCAGTTCCTACCCGCACCGTGAGCATACCGACGGCAGGATTTGGATACACGGAAACCAATTGCTCGTCAGCCACTTGCACGCGCACCACATCTGAATAGGAGCTCTGCCCATCGGCTTGGAGCAGATGAAGTCGATAGTCGCGGGCACCAACCATGCCGGCACGGTCCATGTACAGATAATCCCCATGGTCGCGCACGCTTGTGACCTGCGCGAGCGCGCTCCAAGCCCCGCCGGGCAGCTTGCGCTCCACGACGTAGTGCTCGGCATCCTCATCCCGCAACATGCTCCATTTCACAGCCACCGCATTTTTGCCCTCGACATTCACCCAAAATGTAAGCCCAGGATAGGCTACCACGCCACAATTGCTGATCGTCGGGCCCGTAACTGTGATGCAGGCGCTACGGCCGCAGTTCACGCACTGCGCGGGCGATGCGGGCATGCTGGCAGTCACCGTGTACACGCCGGCATCCACAATCGGTACGGAACCCTGACCACCGCTTGTGATCACGTCGCTGAAGCCATTGGGGCCGCTCACGGTGAGGCTGCCTGTGCCACTGAGGCCACTGGCATCGGAGCAAAAGCTCGACAGGCCGGTGAAAACCAAATTGTTGCCCACGCAAATCGTATAGTTGCCGCTACCCGTGAGGGTATCGGGCACGGTGACGGGTGCATAAAAAGGCCCGTTGAAGTAGTGATTGCAAGACGAGGCGCCATAATAGGTCCAGGAATCGCCAATGCCATTTTGCGACAAGGCATAGAATCCTCTGGAAAATTGGGTCGGCAAGCTGTTGCTCAGGAAATAGTAGCCGTTGCAGCCGGGGTTGAGGTCGCTCGTGCTGCCGCAACTCACAAACCGATTGCCACTGTAGCGCCAACCGATGGCGGCTGTTTTGCCAACGGCGGTCACCTTGCTCATGCCCGTGGATTGTGGGGTCGTGCCTTTGTAATACTGCACATTGATACCGCTTGTAGGTGCTTCCCAATCACAGATGCACTCGTAGACGGCGGTGTAAAAATTGTTGTTGCTGCGCCAGTCGATGCATTGGCGGTCGCCGCCCTCGGCATTGCAGAGGTCGAAATTGGTGGCGAATGCCGATCCGCTCAAATTTTGGGAAGCGTAGGATGCATTTTGGGAAGTGAGGATTTCGACGCCCCGCTCCGCCTCGTGTACCCCGCGCCTGACCGTGCCAAATGCAGTTGTATTGCTGAAGAGCGTGCTGCTGCCCACGCCGTCGTCGTTGGCGTCGGATCCGTATCCACACAATTCGGCAAATGAAATGCCGCAGGGGATCATCTCATTGCCAGAGGTGATCACGGGGTAATCAATCGCAAGATAACGCCCGGGATTGGTGGTCGTGATGCCCGAAGTGCAAGATGCGGTCTGACTGTAGCGGATGCGAAACTTGAAACCAGATGTGAAATAGGTGCTGTTGACCATGATACCCGAGGCTGCGCTGGAGCCGGATGCGAGGCTGTAAAAATTGCCGGGGGATGTGGTCGTCCTGAAAACCGTGAGACAGACGCGCGACCAAGCGCTCTCGGTGAGCCATTTGGTATTGGTGCTGTTGTTGGTACACATGTCGGTATTGCTTGAGCTCAGGTCCATCTGCATGATCTGCGTCCACGAGGTGCCGCCATTGGCGCTGAAGTCTAGGAAGGCTGCATTGCCGACGCAACTGCCCCAACTATTTGTCTGGCCACAAGAAGTCTCGCTGGGAAAGAGCCAAAACTGGACCTTGAAGCCTTGCACAGCGCTCATGTCAAAGGTCGGTGAGACCAATGTGGGACTGCTCTGTCCGCGCAATACCGCATAACTGAGGTTGCTGGCGACATTGAGTCGGCCATCAAAGTTGGCGCCGAGCTTGCCATTGGCGCCGCCAGAACCGACGGCCTGGCTACTAGCGAGGTTGCCGATGCAAAAGCCATTGGTGGCGACGCAGCTGCCAGAACAAGTAGGCTGAATGAGGCCTGCCTTGGCGCCGTAGGCATCGGCCACAGGCAAAGCTCCTGCGGTGGTCGGCGAGGGTGCGCCTGCAAAAGCCCAGCCTACGGGCAGGCCACCCGTGGTCCAGGTGGTCGTGCCCACAAAGTCAAATGCTTGCCGAATGCCCACCGTCGCCTCAAAAGACCCTGGCTGCGCGCAGGGGCTGGTGCAGGTCGCGCCATGCGGCACGTCTTGCGGACAATTTGCCGAAGTCTCACCACCATCGGCAGTCCCATTCCCGCAAGTTGGGCATTGACCGAAGAGCCTTGCGCTCATGAGCAGCAAACAACCCAATATCAAACAATTGATTTTCAACATAATCCAACGTCATCACCTTGAAACGAATCAAGAATGCAAGGATATACAAAAAAACGATCCGTTCCATTCACGCGTCAATTTCAGCCGTTCCGCCAAATACTTGGAAATCAAACTGGATAGCCTTAATTTCCATACTCTCTTTTTCAATTTTCATTCTCCTTCTGAATACCGCTATGAAATTCAAGACTACGCTTACTTGCAGTCTATTTTTTCTTGCCTTTGCCTACGCGAACCTGCAAGCGCAAAATGTAGGTATCGGCACGGCTACCCCCGCTGAGAAATTGCATGTTGCGGGCACGCTACGCGTGAATTCTTTGTCGGGCATCGGTACGCGTGTCGTCGGGGCGGACCTCAACGGTACGCTCAACGTCATCGGGGCCGGCACCAACGGTCAAGTGCTTACGCAGACGGGCGGCGGCCCAGCTTGGCAAAACGGCGGTGCCAATGTGGCCAGTGTCTCACTTGCCACAGACTATACCGTGACGACGACGGCATTTACCAACGTGACCGGGATGTCGCTGACTTTCACCGCTAGCAAAACCTCAGCTTTGATTGTCTTTTCCGCTTCGGGCTTCGCGTATACAAACTCGATGGCCTACGTGCAGTTTCGCATCATGAACGGCGCCACGGCCCTTGGTGGCACGCAATCCATGACGCAAAGCTATGACGACGTGACCGGAACGATCACGCCTTGGAGCTGCTCATTCAGCAAAAACATCACCGGCTTGGTCCCAGGCACATCCTATACTTACACCGTGCAAGCGCTGCGCAACGGTATCTTGGGAACCTACGATACGGTGATCCAGGCAGCCTCGACGCCCAACGGCCACCACATGACCCTGAGCACGATCCAATGATCGTTTGGGCAAGGCCCAAGGCAGCGACATGTTTTGCAAAGCAGCCAAGCTTTGCAGTTCAAAGGCCAAAGGCCGCAGAGATGTATCTATTCTCTGCGGTCTTTGCCGCTTTTATAGGTTTTGATGCGGGCACAGCCTTGGTCTCACAACGATCAATCCATTCTACACAACCCCACGATGGCCTTTGCCCCTGAATTCGTGCTTTCTAGAATCGAATTTCCGTTGTTGCATTGCCTGCATCCCTTTCAAAAAATTTGCTGTTTGCGATCTGCTTCTGCACCTTTGTTAGATTCTTTAAAAGATCGCTTACCCTCATTTGCGCAGCATGTTTAGGAATCGATGCGCTTGTAGATTGCTTTTGCTGTCGGTTTTTTGGTTGATGGCAGCGCCCTGCACGATTTGGGGGCAAGGCAAATCCATGACCGACAGCCTCGTCGTTTTGTTACAGCAGCATCCTGACCGGGATACCGTACGCATCGAAACTTTGATGGAGCTGGCACATGCATTGGAACGTGAAAATCCTGGTGCATCGGTGAGCTTTGCGCTCGACGCGCAAGACATCGCTGTCGAGCTCGCCCTACCGATCAGAGAAGCCGATGCCATACAGCAGGTCGGCAACAGCTACGGCGTCTTGGGCGCCTACCTCAAGCAGCGCGATTGTTACCTCGCTGCGCGCAAGATCTACCAAGACATCGGCGACAAACAAGGTGAGATCGCGGCCCTCAACAACTTGGGCACTATCGCCTCGCAGCAGAAAAATTATGAATTCGCCAGCCAATACCTGCAAAAGGCGCTGCAAATGACTTTGGCTTCGGGCGACCTGCACAATCTGAGCGCGATCTACAACAACCTTGGCAGCATCTACCTCGATCAGGGCGTGCACGACTCGGCACTCACCTACTTTAGCAAGGCCCACATCTTTGCGACCTACAAAAACCCTGATCCCGTGATCGCTTCCATCGCCCTGGTCAATATCGGCGATACCTATGCCGAAAAAGGAGATCCCCGCCGTTCGCTGGAAATCTTCAATGCCTGCATCCGCGACAAATACAAGCTCAACGACCTCTATGGCCTTTCTGAGCTCTACCAAAATATCGGTGACAGCTACCGCGACCTCGCCATGCTGGACTCGGCCTTGCACTTTTTTAAATTGGGTTTGCAGTATGCCGATCTCACGCAGGCGATGGAAATGCAGGAGGCTTTGCACCGCGAGTTGGCGACGGTCTATGACACGCTCGGGCAGGTAGACATGGCCCTGCTGCACAGTCAGCAATCGATATTGCTGCTCGACTCCTTGCGGCAGGCTGAGGCGACTTCGATTTCACAAGCAACACAATTGCGCATCGCTGCAGAGGAAACCATTCACGCCCGCGACCTCGCCGCTGCCAAGGTGGAAATCGCGCAGCAAGACAAGTTGCAGCAGCAGCAAGTGGTGATGGTCGCCGGCATCGTCTGTCTCGGGCTCGTCTTGTTGTTGGTATTTTTTCTCTACCGGCGCTTTCGGGAGCGTCAAAAAGCTGCCTCCTTGCTAGAAATGAAGGTGAAATTGCGCACCCATGAACTTTCAGAGGCCAATGAGCGCCTGCAAGCATCCATGGTGCAAACCGAGGACTCCAACCGTGACCTGAACACATTTATCTACCGCTCATCGCACGATTTGCGCAGCCCGGTCACGAGCATCATGGGCTTGCTCGACATCATCAAGGGAACATTTCCCGAAGCGGAGACCTTGAAATACCTGAGCCTCGTCGAGGACCGCACCTATCACCTGAACCGACTGCTGGAGCAGCTCATCGAGAGCGTGGATCTGCTCGCGCGCGCACCGCGGGGCGAGGCTGTGTCCATCCGAGACCTTTGGGACGACGTACAAGGCATTCTATCGAAAAAAGTCGGCCATGATGCAGTGCGTTTCACCTTGGATGCCGAGCCTGGCATGACCGTGCAGACCGACCGCGCCTGCCTGCGGGTGATCCTCATCAACCTGCTCACGAATGCAATCGATTTTCGCGACAATGGCAGTGGACGCGCGCCCTTTTGCATCGTGCAGGTGCGGGCGAGCGCCCAGGCTTGCACGATCACCGTGCAAGACAATGGACTGGGCATGTCGGCTGCAGTACAGGCGAGGGCCTTTGAAATGTTTTACCGTGGTGGCCTGCAAGCCAAGGGCACTGGCAACGGCATGGGCCTCTATACCGCCAAAAAGACCATCGAGCTCCTCGGCGGGGACATCCAATTGCACAGTGAAGAGGGTCGTGGCAGCACGTTTACGCTCAAGGTGCCGAGGTTGGTGAGTTGAGGGGTGGGATGCATTTGGGGAATGCCAGCGGGTAGGGAAATAACGATGGTGTTGAATTTCCTTTTTCAAGGCCAAATTTTCGGTGAAGGCTAAATTGGTATTTGCTGCAAGCCATATTGAAAGATCGATTATCGCCTCGGGTCGCTGACGCTTACAATAAACCCCTCCGCGCGATCTGCCGACAAGCCTCTCCCGACACCGTCCCATCAGAAATGCACCGCATCTTTTACAAGAGTTGCGTAATTTTCGGTCTAGGGCAATTGATGCGACTTTTACGCCATATAGGAATGCTGCTGCTGGTCAATGGGCTGTTTTGTGCGATCTATGCGCAAGACAGCACTGCTTGGCGCATCAAGCATGTGGAGACCGAGCCGGCTGTGCTGCCCAAGGGCATGGCGCATCGCCTCAAACACGACCTCGGCGACGTGCAAAACGCGACTGAGCTGCAGGAGTTGAGCGCCGTGACGGCTGCAACGATGGCCGCGCGGGGCTACCAGGAATTTGCAATCGACAGCAGTGCGGTGCACGACCGGGTGCTCAAGCTCACCGTTTATCCAGGCAATCGTTATTTCTACGACAGCATCGCCCTCGGCGGACTCAACGAGACCTATTTTCAGAAGGCGGAGTTTGACCAGATGCAGCGGCGGCACAGGGTCTTTTCCCAGCGCGAATTTCAAGACAAACTCGCCTACTGCCTGCGTGCCTACCAAGACAAGGGCTATCCCTTTGCGGCGTTTGACAGCATGGCCGTCGCCTACCGGCAGGGCGGCGGCGACTCGGTCTACGCCGCGATCAGCTACCAATTTGACCCCGGCAAGCTCGTGACCATCGACAGCGTGATCATCGAGGGCAAGGTGAGGGAAAAGGCGAGCTTCATCCAAAACCTCGTCGGCTTGTACCAAGGCGACCCCTATGACCAAGGCAGCATAGACCGCGCGCAGCGCTTGCTCAACAGTTCGCCCTACTACAAAAACACCAAGCTGCTCAAGGTCGAGTTCATCAGCGAGACCAAGGCGCGGCTCACGATCAACCTTGAGGCGCGCAAATCGGGCAAGTTTGACGTGTTGATCGGCATTCTCCCCCCCGCCAACAATACCGCCAAATTGCAATTCACGGGCTTGGTAGATTTTCAATTGGTGAGCCCACTCTTCAAGGCTGGCGAGGTTCTCGAGTTACGGATCGACAAGCTGCCCGGCACGTCGCAAAAGCTACATTTACGCTTTGCAATGCCCTATTTGTTTGGTTCGCCGATGGGAATCGACGGCTCGTTTGACTTGCTCAAGCAAGACACGACCTTTCTCACGCGGTCCATCAAGTTGGCGGCCCCCTATGCATTCTCCCCCAGCTTGAGCATCAAGGCATTTTACAAAAGCAAGAGCTCGTCGCTGATCTCGACGCAGCGCTATGAGCGCGACTCCACCCTCAAGCCGCCTGTCCTCGACAGCAAGGATCAGACCTATGGCATCGGGTTCACCTACGAGAATCTGGACGATCGTTTCAGCCCAACGCGCGGGTGGCGCGTGCGGGTGGATGGCGGTTTTGGGCGCAAAAAGGTGGTCAAGAATCCGCGGTTGGTGGAGAGTGTTTATGGCGGGGTGCTCACGACGATCCCAAAAAAGGAGACAGAGCTGCGGCTAGAATTTTACCGCAAGTATACCAAACGCCTCGTGTTGTGTCTGGCCAATAGCACCTATTGGCTCGACCAAAAACAATACTTTCAAAACGATTTGATGCAAGTCGGCGGCAGTCGCAGCATCAGGGGTTTCAATGAAAATCAATTCTTTACGAACTTCTACTCAGCCCTCACAATCGAGAACCGTTTTTTGCTGGAGGAGCGTTCGTATCTCTTCGTTTTTTCTGATATTGCATACTTGGAAGACAAGCCTGGACCCGTCAAGGTGATGCGTCCGTGGGGTCTGGGATTGGGCCTCACCTACGAAACCAAGGCGGGCATGCTGTCGATCACGTATGCCGCAGGGCAGGTCGCCGGGGCGCCATTTGCACCCTCGCGTGGCAAAATTCACATCGGACTCGTCAATCAATTTTAGGAATGGACCACACTGAAGACCTCGAGAAAATCATCAACGTCCCTTGCGGCTCTTGCGGCAGCGAAATGACGTATGATCCTGAGAAGCAAAATCTGCTCTGCCCCAATTGTGGCTCGACACGCGACATTCCTCGGGGAAATAATCAGGTGGTCGAGCAGTCTTTTGAAGACGCTGCAAATCTCGCCGATCAGCCTACAGGTTTTGGCACCCCTACCAAAGTTTTTCATTGCAACGGTTGCGGAGCCTCGACCTCTGTCGCGCCCGATACCGTCGCCTTCAAGTGCCCATTTTGCGCATCCCCCAATGTGAATGCCGAGGCCCACGACGCCAAGGTCATACGCCCCTCTGGCATCTTGCCGTTCAAGGTCACCAAACCTGCTGCATTGGAGAAGTTCAAGGTCTGGATCGGTAAGGGTTTCTTTGCCCCCGGCAACCTCAAGCGCCTGGCACAGCTCGACCTCATCCGCAGCGTCTACATTCCGTTTTGGACTTACGACGCCGACACATTTTCGGAGTGGCAGGCCGAGGCCGGATACTATTATTATACGTCTGAAAGCTATACCGATAGCAACGGCAATTCGCAGACCCGCCAGGTGCAGCACACCCGCTGGGAGTGGGTGAGTGGTTACCTCGACAAGTCATTTGACGATGTGCTCGTCGTCGGCTCCAGCGGCTTGGAGCAGCGCTTTACCGAGGGCATTTACCCCTTTGAGATGAAGGAGATCGTGAATTACGATGGTCGTTTCATCTTAGGCCATGAGTCTGAGGTGTACCAAAAGGATGTAAAGGAAGGTTACAACGTCGCCGAAGGCATCATGGACGAAGCCATTCGCAGCGATGTCACCAAGCAGATTCCCGGCGACACGCAGCGCGGTTTGAGCATCGAGACACAACGATCCAACATCAGCTTTAAGCACATTCTCTTGCCCTTGTGGATCGCGGCTTATACTTACAACAACAAAGTCTACCGATTTTTGGTGAATGGGCAGACAGGGAAAATCTCGGGCAAGAAACCCGTCGCCGCTTGGAAAGTGATCTTGCTGATCTTGTTTATCATCGGAGTGATCGCAGGGATCTACTTCCTCACAAAAGGCTCGGGAACCGATACAACGTCTTGAGAGACAATGCCAATTGAGTGTAGGCATCAGGACCTTTCTTGCACCGTGATGCCTATGCTCAATTGAAGCTTAAAACTATGTGGAATGGAGGCAGCCCCAATGCTACCTGCCGCTCGCGTCACATCCCTTTACCCTCAATTGTAAAACGAACCCAGCAGGCAGTGCATGTCGAGCTTGGACATCATCTCTTCAAAAGCCACGCCCTGCTCCAGCAGGCCGTCTTGCACGGGCTTCATGCATTCACAGTCATCGAGTTTGATCGAGAAATCTTCCTCGCCGTCCAGGGCGGTGACGATCGCGGGATCCTCTGATTCCAAAACGGCCATTTGCAGATCGCCTTTGGTCTTTTTGCGAATGGCTTTTACAGCGGTCATAATTTCGTCGAGTTTCCAACCCTGCTCGGTGCCCATCATTTCATAAACGCATTTGCAGGTCTCGGCAGCGAGTTTGTCCGCTTTGTTGTTCGGCTTGGGGCCATCCCAAGCGGGGTTGCTGTTGCATGCCGTGAGTGCAAGTGCGAGGATCGGGAGCAGGAAAAATAAACGCATTTTCATGGATCGGGAGCGATTGAGGCAGCTAATTTAGGGATTCTGCATCGTGAATGCCATTTCCTTGCTGTGAAATTGAGATGCGGTCATAATTGTAGGGTAGTCAAGCTAAATGCCATTAGCTCAAGGAAAAAAATACCGTTCATAATGCATTATAAGCCTGAAAGGCTTCAACGTGGATAGCTCCCGCACTTCGTGCGGGACGCGTCGCGGTAAAACCCACGGTCAGCAATAACACACATAGATCAACCCCGAAGGCGGTTGAACATGATTTGTGAAATATTGGATTGTATTCACGTTCAACCCCGCCTGCGGCGGATTGATAATTCCAAATAACGCATGCAACCCCCGGTTTTACCGGGGGCTATCCAAGTTGAAGTCCTTCGGACTTTTTACGGTGCTACCGGCGCTTTTTCGGCAAGCATACCCTGCTAGACATGAAAAATCCCAAGACATTGCTGTCCGGGACTTACGTTCATGATTGTAAAATGGAAAGGCGGCCCAAGATTCGGGTGGCCGCGTGCCGGAATTTGTGGTTCTCGATGGCTGCCACGTACTCACCAATACGGGCAAATGCGCCACAAAGTCTCCGGCTAAACTTTGTTTTGCGATCGTCTTGCACCTTGTGCAGCCATCTCGCTAGTGGGAGACGGCCGGCAACCCGACGTTGCTGCGCAAGAGCGACCTGTACCATCGGTCAAACCCTGGAGGTCGGCAGGAGGTTCACTACCTCGTATTCGACACGCGTCGAAGGCGAAGCGACTTCCTACCCAATTGACTCTGTCCATATCCGTCTCATGGATGAATAATGAATTAGCTTGTGCGTGTGCGCCTATGCCTACTCCGCCTGCCACACGTCATTGCAGGTTGGGGATCATCGGTGGGTGCTGCCTTGCTGGCAGCGCGAGAAGCTGGATGCTGATTGCAAAAATTTGTGTTTGCGGCATCTCCTGTTGTTGAATCAAACATACGCAGGATTGTCGCACTACTGGCATCTCATGGGCTGAATGGCTTTAAATGGGTGGCGAATGGATGCGATCAATCGATGTGTGGCACGCGGCCCATTCGCCAATGAAAATTCCGAACAGCTGCAACAATGGCAACAGAATCAAAACAGCCCTATCCAAAGTGCTCGAATTGCGAACTTTTATTTCGTTCGCTCCGCGATATGCCGTTTCAACTCCTCTACAACCGCATGGGCAAATGCATCGAGGTCATCCATTTTCTCTGGGATGAGCTCCAAATGTTCGCGTTCTCTGGCGAGCAGCTCCAGATCCTTGAATTTTTCCTTGAGCGCTTCAGAGCCGCTGTAGGCTGCAGAGCTTTTGTTGCGGTGCGCGGTGGCGCGCACGAGCTCCCAATCTGCACTTGCAATGGCATCTCGCAGCTCCAAAATGGCCTCTGGCAATTTTGCGACGAGCTTGGTGATTATTCCCAACACAAATGCAGGCTCGCCGTTGGAGACTGATTCCAGCATGCTCATGTCGGTGAGCTTGTATTCCGCATCTGGTTTAGGAGTGGGAGGTGCGACCACAGGGGGTACGCTTGATGGCGGTGCCACAACCGCCGGCAAGGGCGGCGGAGGATCTTGTAGGTTTTCCCTTGGAGCGACTGTAACCGGCTCAGCCTGCTTTGCCGAGCGCAATGCAGGTACCGTGCGCAACATGCGCACGAGCTCATTCATCAAAAATGGCTTAGAAATGAAGGTATCCATGCCTGCCTCTAGGCAGTTTTGGCGATCAGACTCCATTGCATTGGCGGTCATGGCGACGATGAGCGGGCGCTGCTTGCCCTCAAAATGGGCGATGATCTGTCGCGTAGCCTCCAAGCCGTCCATGACAGGCATCTGCACATCCATGAAGATCAGGTCGATCATGCCCTTGCGGGCGACCTCGACCGCTTGCCGCCCATTCTCGACGACCGCAACCTCGTATCCGAGGCTGCCAAGCATGCCGAGGGCCACATCTTGGTTGATGGGATTGTCTTCGGCAACCAAGATGCGCAATGGGACCTGATTTGACATCTGCGAGAGGCTCTCGACCGTGGCCTGCACTTCGTTGCCGAGGCGTATGCCGACCAATGCTTGGAGCAAATCGTCACGCTTGAAAGGCTTGGACAGTATCCATCCACGATCTCCTACAACAGCCTGCAACGGGATCGAAACATCGGGCTCGGCCATCAAGCCATAACTCAGTCCACGTGGCTTGCAGATCGAGGCGATACGTTGCGCAAATTTGGAGGGATCTCCATGGCTGAGTCGCATATCCACCAGCAAAAAGGAGACGTCTGCCAAGTCCAAGGCTGCATCCGTAGCCGCCTCGATGCTAGGATAGACGTACATTTCCATTCCCCAATGCTTCAGATACTCTGCCAAGACCACCTGCGTGGCCAGGTGATTGAGTGCGACTATGATTTTCCTGCCCTCCAAAGCTTTGGCCGGATGGGCATCGCCCGGGAAATGCCAAGGTCCTGAAACCCCTGATTTGAAGGTGAAACAAAATTCTGAACCTTGTCCGACCTCACTTTCAACCCACATTTCGCCGCCCATCATGCGGCTGAGGTTGTAGCTGATGGCGAGGCCGAGGCCGGTGCCGCCATACTTTCTGGTCGTGGATGCATCGACCTGTGTGAAGCTTTCAAAGAGCGTCGCATGTTTTTCCTTGGGGATGCCGATGCCGCTGTCTTTGATGGAACACTGGATGATGGCATGGTCGCCTTCGCGTGCAATGAGCTGTGCGCGCAAGATGATCTCTCCACTGGATGTAAATTTCACGGCATTGCCGACCAGGTTGGTGAGTATCTGTTTGATGCGTGAGGGGTCGCCTTGGATCGGGCCCCTGATCTCAGGGTCCACCCACAACAACAACTCCAAGCCCTTGGAAAATGCGCTGAAGGAAAGGATGTCCATGACCTCCTCCATCGTGTGCCGCAGATCAAAAGGGATTTCTTCCAGCTCCAGCTTGCCCGACTCGATGCGGCTGAAGTCCAAGATATCGTTGATGAGCCCCAAAAGATTTTGTCCACTCACGCGAATATTGCTCACAAACTTGCTCTGTTGCGGCGTGAGCGCGGTGCGCTCCAGCAAGTCTGTCATGCCGATCACACCGTTCATCGGCGTGCGGATCTCGTGGCTCATCTTGGCGAGAAACTCGCCCTTGACTTGGTTGGCTTGCTCCAGCGCCTCGGTGCGTTGCTTCACCTTTTGCTCCAGGATCGCCCGCTGACGCTGCAAGCTGTTGGTGCGCAGGCGCACGATGCCCATGAGCGCCACAATCACGAGCAAAAAGACGATGACGCCAAACCAGCTGGTTTTCCAGTATGGCGTGCGTATTGTGAAATGCAGGATAGCAGGCTGGGGAGTCCAAACACCGTTTGCGTTGCATGCGATCACCTTGAAGGTGTAATCGCCGGGTCGCAAAGGAGAATAGACACGGTAATTTTCTTTGGAGGCAATGGAGTAGGCTGTGTCCAAGCCCAGCAAGACATAGCGGTACTGGACATTTTCACCGAGGTGCTGGGTCACGCCAGTAAACTGTATCCGCACATCCTCTTCGTCTGGGTTCAAAACTGCATCCACGGGAACATTGGTCCATGGTGCAACAGCAATGCCTCTCGACGCCCAATCGACTTTGCCGAGCTTGACCTTGAACTCTGAAATCTCGATCGTCGGCGCGGTGCGGTCCTCAATGTCGCGGTCGGGATGGTAACATGACAGGCCCTCGATGGTGCCAAACCACAACCTGCCCTTGCTATCCATGCACGACGCTTTGAGGTTGCACTCGATGCCCGTGAAGCCCTCGACCTTGCCATAAGCACGTGTGCTCACTACATTGAGACCACCACTCAAACCGATTCGCGTGAGGCCATTGCCTGTGCCTGCCCAGAGGTTGCCGTTGCTATCAAACTGCAGCAAATAGACGACATTGCCGGTGAGGCCTTCTTTGGTGTCTACGTAGCAGGATGAATTGTTTTTGAACCCATAAATGCCGTTGTCTGTGGCAATCCAGACGGTACTGTCTGCAGATTCCTTGACATCAAACACGGCACTGATGGGCAGGTGATACTTGGCGATCATGTCAATGGGGCGATCGCCATCCCAACACACGAGGCTTTGCAGCAAAGTATAAAACCAAATCCTCGATTGATGGTCGAGAAAGACCGCATATTTTTTTTGCCTAAAATCCACTCCTGGAGTTTTCAGCAAGACCGAGCTATCCTTTTCGATTTTGTAGAAGCCCTGATCATTGGTAGCAAATATTTGCCCGTCATATCGCCTGGAAAATCTTGAAAATAGCTGCGGCTTGCCCCCAGGCACGTCGCGAACAGGCGTAAACGTCTTGCCGTCCCAGCGATAGGCTCCCTCGTAGGTCGTGAGCACAATTGTCCCATCTGCCTCCTTGTTCAAGGAACGAATGTTGGCATCCTGCACCTCCTTGCCCGGCACGGTAATCACTTTACCATCGATCACCTCAAATAGTCCTCGCTCGGTTCCCACCAACATGTGGTCAGGCTCCAATTCGAGCACTGCAAACACGCTTCTGTCTTCAAAAGGTGTGCCTGCACCATACATGGTAAATGCTTCAGGGGAGTAGCGCACCGCACCTGCACCATCGGTGCCGATCCACATATTGCCATTCCGATCGAGCAGCAAACAGTTGGTTTTGGTCTCCTTCAGGCCATCTTGGACACCCAAGCGGTAGGACTGCCCGATGGACACGCGCGCTGCCAAATGATTTCCAGTGAGCCAGAGCCCACCTTCATTGTCTTGCAAGACTGAGCTGATGAGCTCAATGGGCTGGGCGAGCGTGTCGTAGTAAAACCGGTCGTCGTGCAAGGACCAAAAATAGTTGCCATTGCTCCCGGCAAGTGAGCCATTGCGCAGGTGGGTCAATGCGCACACCTCCTCTTGCGGACGATCAATATAGGTGTTTGCACTCAGAGCAGTGATCTGAGCGCCTTTGAAGATGGCGATTCCTGCAGCCGTTCCGAGCCATATTTCCTCAGGGCCTATCGGCTCGATCGCATAGATGCTGTCTGAGGGCAGTCCGTCTTTGCGGGTGTAGTTGTGCAGCGTCTTGCCATCCCACACGAAGAGGCCACTGCCCTGTGTGGCCAGCATAATCTCTCCCCGTGGACCACAAAAAATTTGGCTCGCTGCACGAAAAGCGGGCATGCCACTGGTGCGCGGCGCCCTGAATTGATAGCCATCATACCAACAAATGCCTTTTTGATTACAGGCAAACCAAAGATTTCCAAAGCGATCCTCGGCGATCGCTGCGACTTCATTGCCAAGCAAGCCATCATCAGTTGTATAGGTCTTGAAGCCGCGGCCATCAAATCGGCTCACGCCACCTGTCTTGGTGCCCATCCAGATATAACCTCTGCGGTCTTGGCACATCGACATGACCTGTGACTGTGCAAGCCCTTCCCCTAAACTAAAGACCTGAGCACGATAAGCCTGAGCCTTTACCACATTGCGATATCCCAATCCCAAAAGGATGATGGATACCATGCAACATAGAAGGTTTTTGTGGTTCAAAATCCAGTACATCAATCAACGAATTTAACCGCATTCTGCTTCGGTTTCAATTTATTTCCTTACCCTTTCTTACTTCAAGGTCTTGTTGTCTAGCAGGCAAGCAACGAGATACCCGCAGGGCCACTCAGGAAAAGTGAAGCAGGCGGTTCTTTCATAGGCCATGATTTTGGGCGAATAACGCTAGCTTTGTTGCATGCTCACAGAAATCTCAGCCGGCCAGTGGCGTGAATTGATCGAATTGGCCTTGTTTTTTGCGCAATCGGAACCCTGGAAATGGATGGACGACAGCCAAGTCGTCGGTGTTTTGCATCCGCAGACACAGGAAAAAGCCTATTGCTCCGTGATGGGTCGCGAGAGCGAATTCAAAGCATTGGCGATCTATCCCGGTCGTGAAGGATGGTGGAGCTACCTGCAAATCAATCAAGAAGAGGCCGATACCGACCCCAACGAGATCATGTACAAGCAGCATTGCCTTGTCATCAGTTTCGAGCTGCGCGCGCGTGCCGATGCCGATGACCTCGCGCTGCTGCGCCACGCGGGCCTCAAAGACCACGATTTGAAATGGATTCCGTCCTTTCGCAGCTACCTGCCCGGTTTTGTGCCAGCGACACCCAGCGGAGACGAGTTTCAGTGGCTCAGCTTGGTGCTACCGCAGATCTGCGTGGCAGTCCAAGAGATCCACGCAGGCAAGCATGTCGTGCCTGAGCAGGGCCTCGACAAGGAGGGCCGCTTGCTCTTCAGGAGCATCGATCCAGCCATTGGAGACTGGCAATCGGCCTGGCTCAAGCCAGACCCGCAAGCCAATTTTTCGCCGCCACAAGCCCAGCTCTCCGAAGAGCTTGCCATCGCCGCGAGAGCAATGCCGCAGACCGAAGACATGTGGCTGGTCGAGGAATTTTTTGTTCCCGAGCCCGCAGAGGACCAAGAAGGCGAACGTGCGTTTTTCCCTCGTGCGCTGCTCTTTTTTGACATTGAAATGCAAGAATTCAGGGGAATGTCGCTCTTGCATCCCGACACGTGGCCTGCGGCCGTCGCTGAGTCACTCGTGGAGATGCTGCTCGCCCAAGGCCGCCGCCCGGGGCAGATTGTCGTGAGCAAAAAGGAAAATCTCATTCTCCTCAAGCCCTTTTGCAAGGCCCTGTCCATTGGCATCCACTTGGAAACGACGCTCGACATTCTCCCCGACCTGCGCGATGCAGTGTTGGAGATGTGGCGGGAGCAAGACGCCGAGTGACCGGTCACTTCCCTTAGGAATTAAATTTCAATAAAATGCAATATCTGTTGCCTTGAGGGCCTTTTTCAAGGCGATCGATTGGTCCTTGGTGAATGATTTTTGATCCACGCTCAGGTGCTGCAGCCAAGCCATTTGTGACAGCGGCCCAAAATCCTTCACTGGATTTTCATGCATGAAAAGCGACCGCAACTCGGGACAATTCAGGAGCGGACTCACGTCGGTGATGTGGTTGAGGTAGATGACAAATTTCACCAACTTCGGAAAATTGCGCACGACCGAGATGTCTGAAACCTCATTGCTGTGGATGTCGAGGTAGACGAGTTTGGTGAGGTAGCGCAAGCTGTCAATCGTGGTCACACCATCATTTTTGCCCATCGTGAGCTGTATGAGCTTCTCGTGGTGCATGATATACTTCAATTCCTCATCGCTTCTGACCATGCCTTGAATGCGCAGATTTTCCAGGTCTTTGTGGTCTTCCAGCATTTGCAGGGAAAATTCGGGGATCGGCAAAAACGAGATGTTCAGTGCGGTGAGTTTTTTGAAATTGGCGACCTCAGAGATGTCGATGAGATTGTCGCAATTGTACACGGCGAGGCTCTGCAGCCAAGTCCAAGCGGCGATGGGTTTGAGACTGCGAATCGAATTGCGGGAGACATCCAAAAAGGTCACCTTTTGCAGGTGGCCGATCGGCTCCAAGCTCTGGATATCATTGTCATAGAGCTGTATCCATTGGAGGTCGAGCAAGCTGTCAAGGGGCGACAAATCACTCACAAAATTGGCGTTGCAGGCAAACTCTTGCAGGTGGGGCAAGACTTGAATGCCCTCTAGGCTGCGCAGGCTATTTCCCTGAAATTCAATCACCTTGAGCTTGGGGTAATCCTTGAGCCATTCCAGGTTGGGCAGCGGCGATTCATACACGATCAGCTGCTCCAAATTGGTGAAGTGCTTGAGCGCATCGTAATCGAGCGGCTCCTTGTCGCGGATGAAAAGCTTGCGCACATTCTGCGGATTGTTGATGCCCTGCTGCCAGGTCACCCAGTCCTTTTCCCGAAAGAAACGGCTCATTTCTTCCTCCTCTTGTGCTTGCACGCCCAGCGCGAGCGACAGGAAAAGCAGGAGCACACACCAGTATTTTGACAATTGCTTCATGAGTTGAAGATCGATAGCAGCACCAAACGAAAATCGTCACGCAGGGGCTGGAGTAAAAAATGACCGCCCGTGACTACATGCAATTTCGCACCATTTACCTTTTGAATAAAGTCCTTGCACAATTTCATCGGCAATACATTGTCATCCGCTCCCCAAATCACGTGCCACGCTGTGCCGGTCGCCTCAGATCGTCGGGCGATGGCGGCGACATCGGGGCGAATGCGGGCATTTCCTTGCCATACGCGCTTCAAAAGGGCGCGCTTGTGGGGCGCATCAAATTGCAGGCTCACAAAACGATACTTAAAGGCGTCATTGATCCGCATTTTGTAGCATGCCTTGAGGATGAATAAAAATAATCCGGGCCAGCGCAAAACCGTGTAAAAGAGCGCCTTGCCGATGGGGTTGTAAATGCAAAAGCGATACAGGGAGTGAATGCGCAGTCCGTCGGGGGAAATGAGCACCATCTTGTGGATAGCCACTGTTGTCGTCTGGTAGAGGCTCAAAGCCAGCTTGGCACCCAAGCTGAATGCGACCATTTCCACGCGCTCTGCCGGATAACGCGCCAAGAGCGCCTGCAAAAAAGTGTCCAAATCCTCGGGCAAGATGGGCAGGGCCTCATCTCGCCACAGACTCTCCCCAAACAGCGGCAGATCGATCAGCACCAGCCTGCAATCGGCTCCCCACAACGACAACAAAGGCTCAAAAAGCTTTCGCCGCTGCCCATAACCATGCCAGCAGATCACCATGCGCGGCCCCGAGCCGTAACTGCTGCCCGCAATCACGCCCTTGTCGCCGATGGCTATGCTGAATTTTTCCACCTCCACAATTGAAATTGATCGGATTCCTTCTAACCTTTGATTCTTACCATCATCCTTATGTGTGCAGCCTATACCACCGCCCAGAAAATCATGAGTCGCCATCAACTGGAGGCCATGACCCATCTCTGGCGGCTCAAAAATAGCAAAGTTGTCTTCACCAATGGCTGTTTCGACATCTTGCACCTCGGGCATGTGGATTACTTGGAGCGCGCACGCGCGCTCGGCGACGTGCTAGTGCTGGGCCTGAACAGCGACGCCTCCGTGCGCCGCCTCGGCAAGGGCTCGGAGCGGCCGCTCCAAAGCGAGGAGGCGCGGTCGCGCATCATGGCTGCCCTGCAATTTGTCGATGCGGTCTGCATCTTTGATGAAGACACGCCGCTGGAGCTCATCCAACTCGTGCGCCCCGACATCCTCGTGAAAGGCGACGACTACAGCGTCGCCCAGATCGTGGGCGCGGCCGAGGTCATCGGCTGGGGCGGCAGCGTGCAGACCATCCCCCTCGTGCAGGGCCACAGCACCACCCACATCGTCAACAAGATCAAAGCCCTCTAGACATGGCCCATCTCCAAATCCAAATCACGGTCGGCGACCAAGCCTACCGGCTGCTACATCCCGGCTACAGCATCGCCATTCCCCTGCATTTCAATGGTCCCCAACCTAATACCTACGGCGTCGCAATCGCCACAAGCCAGGCCTACGAGAGTGGCGGATGGGTGGGCGACACCTTGCGTGGCGGCTCCTGCAACTTTGAAACCTACACGCTCACGCCCCATTGCAACGGCACGCATACCGAGTGCGTGGGCCATATCGTGGACGAGCAGGTACACATCCACGAGCGCTTGGGCGAGAGCCTGATCCCGGCGACGGTGATCTCGGTCGTGCCCTTGCTGGCGACGCTGACCGACGATCACTACGATCCTGCGCTGCATTCCCAAGACTTGGTGATCGACCGCGCGGCTTTGGAGGCGGCATTGGAAAGCACTGATCCTGCATTTCACACGGCCATTGTCATCCGCACCCTGCCCAATCCTGAGGAAAAAAAGGCGCGCGACTACATGCAGACGACGCCCGCATTTTTCACGCTGGAGGGCATGGAGTACCTCGCGAGCCTGCGCCTGCAGCACCTGCTCGTGGACATGCCCTCAGTAGACCGCCTCTTTGACGAGGGCAAATTGCGCAACCACCACACCTACTGGGCACTCGCTGCGGGTAGCCATTCGATCGGTCAGGAGACGCCGCCAGCGCGGACGATTACCGAGATGGTCTATGTCGCCGATCACATTGCCGATGGAAATTACCTGCTGAATCTGCAAATTGCGCCCTTTATGGCCGATGCGGCACCGAGCCGCCCCGTCTTGTATGCATTAAAATCCGCATGAAAATGGCTGCTGATACCTCCACCTACCGCCTAGACCGTGCCTTTGCCGAGGAAATGGATGCCCGCGACCCGCTGGCCCATTTCAGGGGGCAGTTTCACATCCCCAAGCAAGCCGACGGGCGCGACCACCTGTATTTTTGCGGCAATTCGTTGGGATTGCAGCCCAAAACGGTGCGCGCATTTGTGGAGCAGGAGCTGGCGGATTGGGAAAAGCTCGGCGTCGAGGGCCATGTGCAGGCCCGCAATCCTTGGCTGCCTTACCATGAGTTCCTCACCGACAGCATGGCAAAAATCGTGGGCGGGCAGGCGGATGAGGTCGTGGTGATGAACAGCCTCACGGTGAATCTGCACCTGCTCATGGTGAGTTTTTACCGCCCGACGGCTCAGCGCCACAAGATTATCATCGAGGCGGATGCGTTTCCGAGTGATCGCTACGCGGTCATTTCGCAGATTCAGTTCCATGGCTTTGATCCCAAGACCTCGCTGGTCGAGTTGCGCAGCAAGAGCGGGCATCCCGTGATCCCGACGGAGGAAATTTTGGAAGTGATCGCCCGCGAAGGTGACAGCGTCGCGCTTGTGATGCTGGGCGGTGTGAATTATTATTCGGGGCAGGCTTTTGAGATGGAGAAGATCACGGCGGCTGGCCATGCTGTGGGTGCCAAAGTCGGATTCGACCTCGCGCATGGCGCGGGCAATCTGCACCTGCGCCTGCATGCCTGGGGGCCCGACTTCGCGTGCTGGTGCGGCTACAAATACCTCAACAGCGGCCCCGGCGGACTCTCTGGCATTTTCATCCACAACCGCCACGCGACCGACTTCAGCATCCCGCGGTTTGCGGGCTGGTGGGGCCACAACAAGGCCAATCGTTTCAAGATGCCGCCCTATTTCGAGCCGCTTCCCGGCGCCGAGGGCTGGCAACTGAGCAATCCTCCTATCCTTGCCTTGGCTGCGCTGCGCGCTTCCTTGGAAATCTTTGATGCCGCCGGCATGGCGGCTCTGCGGGAGAAGAGTGAGCGGATGACCGGCTATCTCGAATGGCTGATCGGGCAGAAAAACACCAATGCCAACATCCGCATCATCACCCCAAGCGACCCTGCGCAGCGCGGCTGCCAACTGAGCTTGCAGACTTTGTCAAATGGCCGCGCGATCTTCGACCGCCTCACGGCTGCAGGCGTGATCGCCGACTGGCGCGAGCCCGATGTAATCAGGATTGCGCCGGTGCCGCTCTACAATTCTTTTGTGGATTGCTGGGCTTTTGTGGAGGAGTTGTGCAAAAATTGATGCAAAGTCCGATGGGATTGTGCTAGTTGTCTGGTGGCCATCCAAAGTTACCTCCCGTCATTTAGGCTACAACAACCATAGATTTGGCTACAATAGCCATTGCCTTTGTGCCCACCTTTGCCTACATAAAACAACTAGAAAAATGAAAATTGTAGTCACAGGATCTTTGGGAAACATCGGCAAGCCGCTCACACAAACCCTGGTCGAAAAGGGTCACTCCGTAATTGTCGTCAGCAGCAAAGCCGAGCGCCAAAATGACATTGAGGCAATGGGTGCGGCGGCCGCAATCGGCACTATGCAAGATGCGGATTTTCTTGCCGACACTTTTAGGGGGGCAGACATTGTGTATTGCATGGAGTCGCATGATCACAATGTGTTTTTCGACCACAGTGTCGACGTTGTGAAACTGCTCACGCAAATCGGAGCCAACTTCAAGCAAGCAGTCGAGGTTGCATGCGTGAAAAAAGTGGTGCACCTGAGCAGCATCGGTGCCGATACCAACCAAGGCAATGGCGTGCTCGAATTCCATTACAACATCGAGCGGCTATTCAATCAACTGCCTGCTGATGTGTGCGTGAAATTTATGCGTCCTGTGGGCTTTTACTACAATATGTATGCCTACGTGCAAAGTATCAAAACGCAGGGAGCCATCATTTCCAACTACGGCGGTGATGAAAAAGAGCCTTGGGTTTCGCCATTGGATATTGCTACGGTGATTGCCGAAGAAATGGAAAGACCTTTTATTGGGAGGGAAATCCGCTACATAGCAAGTGATGAAGTGTCACCCAACGAAGTTGCCACCATTTTGGGCGAATCCATCGGCATGCCCGACTTGAAACGGGTGGTCATTTCTGATGAACAACTACTCGAAGGAATGGTTGCCGCTGGAATGAATCCGCAAACAGCCAAAGGTTTTGTGGAAATGAATGCCAGTATCAGATCAAAAAAAATCTACGCGCATTATTACCAAAACCACCCAGTCTTGGGCAAGGTCAAAATTGCCGATTTCGCCAAGGACTTTGCCAAGGTTTTTGCTCAACAATAAATTGTATATTTACCTGAACCCGTATTGTTTTTGAAACTTTATAGGTTTAGGTAAATTCTCATCGTTTACACTTTCTTATGCCTCCCAAATCACCATTCAGGGTAAAAACCATCAGCGACTTTCATCGTTTGAAAGGCATGCCACCTCCCGAGCATCCGCTCATCAGTGTGATCGATTATGGCTCTATCGCGTGTGCCGAACAAATCAGTGCAACCAATTGGGTGTTTGATTTTTACAATATTTCTATAAAACGCGGGATCAATGCCAAATTGAAATATGGACAGCAGGCTTATGATTTTGATGACGGGGTAATGTTTTTCCTTTCGCCGAATCAGGTATTTGGCATCGAGCCCAAGCAGGACCAAACCCCCAATCGCACAGGCTGGATATTGCTCATTCATCCTGATTTTTTGTGGAATACATCGCTTGCCAAAACCATTCATCAATATGAATTCTTTGACTATTCAGCCAATGAAGCATTGTTTCTTTCAGAAAAGGAAGAAATGACCCTCAAAGGAATTGTACACAACATTCGGCAGGAATACCAATCCAATATTGACAACTTCAGCCAAAACATCATCATTTCCCAAATAGAGACTTTGCTCAAATATGCTGAACGATTTTACCAGCGGCAATTCATCACCCGCAATATTTTCAACCATGCCATCCTCGATCGCTTGGAAAAAATCCTCGCAGATTATTTTGAAGATGCTCATTTGGGTCAAAAGGGTCTCCCTACCGTTCAATTTGTAGCCGATCAGCTCAACCTGACGCCCAATTATCTGAGCGGTGTATTGCGCAGCCTCACTGGGCAGAGCACCCAACAACACATCCACGAAAAACTCATCGAAAAGGCCAAGGAACGGCTCTCCACGACCGAACTCTCCGTGAGCGAAATCGCTTATGCATTGGGTTTTGAGCATCCGCAATCCTTTAGCAAATTGTTCAAGGCCAAGACCGAGCAGAGTCCTTTGGAGTTTAGGGCTGGTTTCAATTGAATAAGGCTAGGCTATCGTAATATTTTGGGGGGGCCTGATTGTTTGGAGAAGATCTTCGCCCACCCAATTGCTGCATCCATACCAATGCGCGAAGGCAAAATTGCATGCACTGCAATATTGGCCTTCGCGCATTTGCGTCATCCATCCTCCGCGCTTAGTCCATGATCACCCGGCGCACGACCGTGCCGTGATCGGTCTGTACGCTCAGCAAATAAGTGCCCCTTGCAAGCTGACTCGGCAATTGCAGCGTAACCGTATGCCCTGTTGCAGCCGTTTGATAGACCAACTTGCCCATGAGGTCAAGCACTTCCACGGTTTCCATCGTCACATTGGCAGGCAGCACGATTTTGAATTGGCCATTGCTGGGGTTGGGGAAGACTTGGAGGTGGATCTGGGCGAGTGGATCTGGTGCACCAATGATGATCTTAGGCGCAAAATACACGGCCATATTATTCGTCCGCAGCCAATAATTATCCAGTTGATGTCCACCCAACGCAGGGTTGCCCAGTTGCGCATTGCAATCTGCATTGTTGGTCGTAATCTCAGCCAAGTAGTCGGGGGCAGCCAAGGATGATAATACCCGCGCATCGATCATGGCCTTGATCGCACTGCCGCCTGATGTGAACGGCCGATTGAGGATATAGGCACAGGTCCATGGAAATTGCGTCGCACAATAAGCATATCCCGCAAACAGGCGGTTGCGGTTGTGGGGGACGATGAGGTCGGCAGGCTGATGAAAGATGTAAACGCATGGAATTTCGGCAGCATTTGCATTGACTGCAAACAGGTTGTCGAACATGGCCCCAAACAAATCGCCAACTCCTTTGATGCGGTAAGGCACAGCTGCAGGCTGATTGAGGGTGCCATCATAGCTGCCGAGATCGGGCCTTGCGAGCACCAATGCCGCATTGGTGGTGCCTGTGCTGTAGCGCACGAGGCAACCCTGCTCGTAGCGCGTATTGGGCAGAGGTGCATTGGCGATCGCGCCTACGCCAGTGGGCTTTTCTGAGGCATCGTCCATGAAACCGGTGCCCATAGCGATGAAGGCGCCCGCGCTTTCACCGACCACAAAAATATTTTGCGGATCGATGTTGTACAGGGCCGCATGATTCACAAGCCACCTGATTGCACCGTGGGCATCTTGGATGCCACGGTAATAGGCGCGGCTCCATTCCAAAGTATCCGTTTGGTTCAGGCAATCCCACTCTACGCCTTGAATGAAAGAAATATTGCAATGCCAATCGCCGGCCGGCTGAAACATGCCCAACCGATAGTTGATCGCCGCGGTGACGTAGCCCCGCTTGGCAAAATCCTTGCGCATCGCCACGATGCCGGGGTCGTTTTTGGTGCCCGCCATAAATGCACCACCATGGATCAGCACCATCAATGGTCGCCCGGTAGCTGGCGGTGTATCGTCATTGGGGACAGAAATGTCCATTTGAAGGTCGCGCGTCACGCCACCAAAATCCACCGCCGAGCCATAGCTCAAAGTCGTGTCGTCGTAGTGGTAGAGGGTGTCGACCCATTGTTGAGCATACGCATTGCCCAAGCCCAACAGCAAAAAACAAAGTAGAAATAGCTTTTTCATAGACATAGTATTTGTATGAAATGACGGAAAATTTCTCGACTTCTCAATGTGACTTGCTCCCTTTTCCTGGATGGCCGTTCACCTATTTTGTGGGAAGCACGGGAAAGTTTGCGCGGATCATTGCGGAATAAGGCGCAGTTGGGAGCATAGCCGCGTTGAGTCTGTCTAGGATGCGCCTACGAAAATCAGAATTGACATCTTCGAAATCCAGACTCTCATAAAGCAACTTCAATATTTCCAGATATTCAGCCCGTGCATCATTGAGCGGCTTGCGACACAAGCCGTAACAGGCGATGGACAATTCGCCACGATGGCTCTGATCCTTTGGCTTGGGCACCTCGTCTTCAAAGGTGATGTATTGTTGTGCATCCTCCTCAAGTGGATTGATGAGCAATGGAATCTCCAAGGCAAGCAAAGGGTGATCGACATGGTGCCGCACACGCACGCTTTCATCCATCAGTGGGTAGTGGTTGCGCTTGAATCTACGGTTGCAATTTTCGCAAGCCAGCAAAAGGTTCCGCCACTCGTAGGCCAGCCAATAATAGCCGGGGAAAGTAAGCGACTTTTCACCAGGTTTCAACACAGCACCCTTCGGGCGAGCATGCTCCACATCGCCCGCCGAGGTAGCGCGAAATTTGGATTCACAAAAGCAGCATTTCCCATGTTGGTCTGCGATCAATTGATCCTTGACCGACTTGTGGCCATAGATGGAAGCATCAAAGGGCATGCGTTGGATACTCTTGGTAGATTTGCCTTTCCCCGAGCATAAAGAATCTGGCCGCTGCGTCATCAAGTCACAAATCGTTTGCGTTGCAGCTTTGCCTTCGTTTTGCAAAACAGCAGGAACGACTTCGGATTTGTAAATCTGGATCATTTACCCTCTGCCTTTTTCCTTTCACGAACTATGCCTGCAAACTCTCTTAACAGACTCGCAGCCTCCAATTCTTCAGGGCTTCTGAGATGAGAATAACCCACGAGTTCCTTTTCAAGGGATTCCAATTCAAGCTCCTCGGCATTGCTGCGTACAGATTTGCCAAGCAATGCCCGACGCCGCTCCATATTTTTTTCGGTGTCCTCGCTTCGGCTTGAAACCCCAAATACAGAAGCCAATATCTGATCCACACTCCAGTTTTTAACCACGATCGGATCGTTGTCGACCACGACATGATCGCCTTCGCGCTTGAGCAAAACGATATTTGCATCCGCAGCAGCCTGCACCATCAGCGGACTGTGGGCCGTGACGATGAACTGGGTATTGGGAAATTTATCCGTGAGGAAACCCATGATCTTGCGCTGCCAGGTCGGGTGCATGTGCAAGTCGATCTCATCGACGAGGCAGACTGCAGGCTCGGCAAGGGGATTGGGCGAATTGGGGTACAGGAGAAAAAGCTTGGAGGCAAAATCAACGATCCAAGCGACCATGGTTTTGTAGCCTAGACTCAGGTTGTGTATCCAAACCCAGCCGTAGGGCGTAAGGACCTCGGCACGCCAGGAGAAGCCGCTGCCCTCCGCGGCACGGATATCCGTGATGCCCGGCAAAACGGAAAGGATGATGCTTTTCAGCGTATCATGGAGGCGGGAATCGCCCTTTTTTTGTGCCGTGATATAGGTCTGGTGGAAGAGTTCGGATGCATTGGTCAGCTCCGCATTGTCGACGAAGAGGGAGAGCGATGCATTTTTGAGCGGGTCTTCTTCAATTCCTTGGGTGCCCATATGGCGTGATGCGCCATAGGCGAGAACTACAAAAGAGGCGCTATCGAAACCAATATTGAGTACACCGTGTTGAATCGATTCGTCAAATCTAAAGCCAAAAGATTTTGCTCGATCATTCGTTACGATTCCTTTGAATCCCAGATTACTCGTAACAACTACCTTTCCAACAGCTCTAAAATCGAGATTGGTATCTCTTCCAGCCTTCCAAAGTTGACCAAAGTAATTATCGCCAGGCCTATACTTATCAGCCGGAACGCCGAGACCATCTGATAATTTCACCAATGGCCCCACACTCACCAAACTCCTCAAAACCGTAGTCTTCCCCACCCCATTCTCCCCAATCAACACCGTCCACCTTGCAGGTTTGGTTTTATCCTTGGGGTCGCGCAGGTCGATCTTGGTCTTCTCACCAAAACAGCGCACATTTTCCAGCTCGATTTCGAGGAAGTAGACGCCGTGTTTTGAGGGAATATGTTCCATTGTTTCTGCTCGATCTATCGATTCCACCAAAAATAGCCCAAATTTCTGAAAATTACATCCCCCTAAAACTGCGCAATCAGCTCCGGCAAATCATACATGAGCGGGCTGTCGGCATCGGTCTCGAAGGCGTTGCCGACGACGATGATGTCTGCACCGGCTTTGAGCACGGCCTCGGCTTGGCG
The DNA here is from genome assembly GCA_031424495.1 of Bacteroidota bacterium. Taxonomy (GTDB): domain Bacteria; phylum Bacteroidota; class Bacteroidia; order J057; family JADKCL01; genus JADKCL01. The sequence continues at coordinate 28,524 of JANPHP010000021.1, forward strand.
CCGACTCCTGATGCCGCCGCCGACGATGAGGGGGATGTCCACTGCCCCCGCGACAGCCGAGATCATCTCGGTCGAGATCGTCTTCTCTGCGCCGCTGCCGCCGTCCATGTAGAGCATTCTGAGGCCGAGCAATTCGCCAGCCATCGCCGTGCATGCCGCGATCTCGGGCTTGTCGAATGGAATGGGCATGGTATTGCTCATGTAATTGACGGAGGTGGGGCGGCCACTGTCGATGAGCATGTAGCCCGTCGGCAAGACCTCCATGCCGCTCTGCTTGAGCAGCGGCGCGGCGATCACATGGTTGCCAATGAGCAGGTCGGGGTTGCGGCCACTGATGAGCGACAGGAACAAAATCGCGTCGGCTCCTGGGGTGATTTGCAGGATGTTGCCGGGGAAGAGGATCACAGGCATATCGAGTGCTGCCTTGAGTGCTGGAACGATCTGCCGGATGTTTTCATTCATCAGCAGGCTGCCACCAACAAAAACAAAGTCAATCTTGGCGGCATTGATCTTACCGGCCATGGACGCAACGTCGTGCATGGCAAGCTTGTCGGGGTCCACCAAGATGGCAAACCCCTTTTTGCCCTCTGCCTTCAGGGCCTGAATCTGATGCAAAACCGCACTCATGGAAATCAAAGATAATGAAAAATCGCAGCTTACCAGTTGCGGCATGGCGCCGCGATGCCAGAGACATAGTGCTCGATGATGTTGAGGGCCGTGGCGGTCTCGCTACCCTTGAAGCCAGCGATATCACTCAGGTGTACCGCTGCGCGGTAAGCGTTGAGAAACCTGGATGCGATCGGCATGTAGCTCCAGTGCCAGCGCTCCTCTTGGTAACCATGGGGGCGCTCGGCGCCGATGAGCGTATAGGGCTGGCAAAAGCCAAATTCGGCAGCATGTGCGTGCAGCCACTCGTATTCTTTTTTGCCGTTGCCTGTATCAAAATAGGAGTTTTCCAAGCTGTTGATGTCCATGTCGGTGCCCCAGTGGTGCCGCGAGCTGCCGGGCATGGAGCTGTAGCGCAAGATTGCTTTGGCACGTTCGACGGGGTCAGCTACGGTTGCAGCGAGGCTCTTGCCGCCGACGAGGGTATGTCCATCCCACTTGTTTTCCCAGATGCCTTTTTGGTCGGCGAATGTGCGTGTGGCAGAGATAATCGTGAGCTTGACGCCAGCGGCAGCAGCGGCGGCATGCATCTTTTCAAATGCGGCATAAGTCTCGCGACGCAGATAAATGCCCGATTTGGTGGTGTATTTCTGGGCAATGGGGACAAATGCTGTGTCTTTGGAGGGCACGATCTTACCCAGCAAGGTAGCAATGGCGATGGTGTCAGTCATGGGCAGGGAGGCAGCTGCAGGTGGCAACGTATCGGTGAGCGGCGTATCTACAGCACTTGCAAGCGTCTCGGTGCTATGGTTGCCACTGCCGTCTTGGGCAGCAACAGGCGAGCCATTACATGCAAAAACAGCAAACAAAACGATCACGCCTAGGGCTGCCATCCATATTTTCATTCGGCAAAGATAGGAGAGTTTTGGGGGGAATGGCAGTGGCGCGATGTCAAATTCCAGCAGGAATAGGGCAGGATGGATACGCCTAGAAATGCCCAGGGCCGCTTGCGCGGCCCTGGGGATGATTTCCTTACTTCTTTTGCTGGATCAGTTGCAGCTTGCGTTCACGCAAGGACTGTCAAAACGGAAGAGCTTGAAGTTGTTGCTGTTGTTGTTGCCATGGCCATGGCCATGGCCTGAGTTGCCGTGGCCTGAGCCACTGCCGCTACCGCCAGAGCCATCATTGCCATGGCAATTGCCGCCGCCTTGGGAGTCGCAGCCTGAGCGCACGAAGACATGGGAGATCGTCTTGCCATTGCTCGCGACGTTAAAAGTAGCCGTGTTCAAATTATGATAAATGGCACGGCTGCAATCCGTATAGACGACGACCACGCGGCGGATGTTCTTGCATGCACTCAGGCTCACGCTGTTGCAACCTTGGAAGGTAGTGGTGACACGTGAACGGCAACCTTGGCAGGAACCTTGGGAAGAGGTCGTGCTTGTCACAGGGCAGGTTTGATAGCAGTCGTCGATCACAAAGGGAGACCCAGCGCCCGCAGGGTCATAAGCATAGAGCGTGCGATCTGAACCGGGTATTGGCAACCCAAAAAAGTCGAGGCTCACAACCTGGATCCTGATCGCCCAGTCAAAACAGCCTGCGGGGTATTGGTTTGCAGGCAGCGGCAGGTCGATGGAGATTTGGTTGCGATAGGGAGATACAACACTGGTGGTCCAAGTGTTGTTGGGCACAGGAAGGTTCCCAGAAGTGATGATTTGCCCGGTGGAGGCCACATAGACCTGGTAGTCAGTCATGAACCAACCGCCTGCCAAGGTGGCATCCAGGTTCAGATTGACGTCTGGCGAACCTGTATTGGTATATTTGCCGTAGGCAATTGTGCCCCACGCACCGGGATTGGGTCCGCAAGGCACTTGCCCGAAACCATCGCCGCAAAAGTTGATGTTCATATTGCCCGTGCCCTCGGCTAGTGCAATTTCACGCACAGGGCCACAAGAGGTTCCGCTGATCGCTCCATGAACAGCCGGAGCATCAGCGCCAGACTCTGTGTTCATTTGCTCACGCTGACATCCCCAAAGCATAGGCAACAATAGGGCCACAGCGCATAATATGCGCAAGCTGTTATTTTTCATACGTCGTTAATTTAAAATGTACAACAATAAACAATTCTCAAAAGGCATAAGCAAAGTATCAAAGCGGCATTTGATTTCCAAACAAAATCCACGCCCCAAACGCCCCATGTAAGCTTATGCACACGAAAAGATGATCTTTGTTTAGCGGTCCAAGGCACCTCGCGCAGCACCCCTTGCCAAAAACTTGGCTCAAGTCATTGATTCGTAGCCCCCAAAAAATTGGTGTTCGATTTTTGCAAAATCGTCAGACCGTGCGCAATCCACGATCGTGAGCAAGCAAATGTGTACAAATGGACAAGGAATCCAAGAAACAAGAAGGCCGCAATTGCGGCCTTCTGTGTAAATCTGGGTACTGATATCCGTGGCAAATCAGTTGCAGGCCTGGTTGCGACAAGGCCCGTCAAATTGGAAGCGAAGCACGTTGGTGTAGGTGAACCCATTGGTGTCGATGTTGTCTTGTGAACTTGGGGCACTGTTTGCACGGCAACCAGAGCGCACGTAGACATGGGAAATCGTTTTGCCAGCTGCGGCAGCATAGGTGTAGTTGCTTCCCGTGAGGTTGTCGTGGTATTCACGGCTGCAGTCGGTGTACACGATCACGACTTGGTTGATCGCTTTGCAGGAGGAGACGTTGACACTGTTGCAACCCGTAAAGGTCGTGGTCACAGCTGCACGGCAACCTTGGCATATGCCTTGCGCCGAGGACACTACTGGTGAAGGGCAAGCGTCATAACAATGGTCGATCACAAAAGGAGAGCCTGCGCCGGTTGGGTCATAAGCATACAGCGTGCGGTTGGACCCGGGCAGCGGAGACCCGAAAATGTCGAGCTGAACGACATTCATTCTGAGTGCCCAATCGAGGCAGCCCGCAGGGTATTCGGTTGCCGACAATGGGAGATCGATCGAAAATTGGTTGAGGAATGGATTGATCGTGCCGATGAGGTAGTTGCTGTTCACAACAGGAAGATTGCCATTGGTGACCACAGCCCCGGTCGGACCCACGAGCACTGCATAATCAGTGGTAAACCAGCCCGCTCCCAAAGTCACGTCGATGTTCAGATTTGCATCTGGAAATCCCGAATTGGTGTATTTGGCATAAGTGATCGCCCCCCAAAGTCCTGGATTGGGGCCGCATGGGACTTGTGAAAATCCGTCGGAACAATAGTCGATCACTTGGTTTCCGTTGGCATCTGCAATGCCAGCATTTGAGGTCGAGCCGCAAATCGTACCGCTGATGGCTGCATGCATAGCAGGGCCACTGATTTTGGTGGCCTCTGCCTCGATGCGCTCACGCTGGCAACTCCAGAGCATGGGCACCAATAGGGCAGCTGCGCACAGTGTGCGTAAAATGTTGTTTTTCATACGTCGTTTATAAAAGTGTTGGAGAAATAATGAATATCTAATGCTCAGCTAAAATATCCATTTCCCGCCTCATTTCAAAATAATATTCTCCTAAAACCGCATATCATCACGCATCAGAACCACCCCAATAACAAACCGCCCGAAAACCTTACGGATTCTCGGGCGGTCGATTTTGCCAAAAAAGTGGCTCAGTTCATCAATTTGAAGTCAAATGGCAGCGTGACCCAAACTTTGATTGGCTTGCCGCCTTGGATACCTGGGGTCATCCTCAATTGATCGATCTTGGAGGCAACGGCGTTGTTCAGGATCGGATGCGCCTCCTTGAGCGTGACGTGCTTCACATAATGGCCATACTTGTCGATGAGCACACGCAGCACCACCTTGCCTTCGATGCCAGCTTCTTTGGCCATTGGAGGATAGCCGATCAATTTCTTGAGGTCCTCCATATTCACGGCTTGCGGCTCACGCTCGATGTTGACCCAGTCACCTGGGCCCGGCTCCTTGTCGGTAGGATCTTCAAAAACCACGTCATCGCCGGGGCCGCCAGGGCCGCCGGGGCCGGTTGGGATATCGGTCCAGTTGTAATCCTTGCCTGCATCGCCATCCACATTGTGCAAACCCACAAGCGCACTGTCGAGGTCTGCCATTTCTGCGATGACAGCTTCCTCCCGCAATTGGTCTTCAGGCGTCGGGTTAGGAATCACGACAGCGATTTCGCGAATGGTAGGGACCTCAGGAGCGGCGGGGATATCAATGGGCTCTTCAGGGTCGTCTATGCGGTCAGGCACTTCAATGTTCTCAATTACCGTGATTCCCGGGTCAATTGGCCCCATTTCGGCTACATCATCAGGCCTGATCCACTCGATCATTTTTGGCAGGCCCGTGATCGAAATGAAGAGCAAAAAGGCGATGATCATGGCCCGCGACAAAACCCTGTTGTACCGTCTGCGCATCTGGTAAGCGCCGTACTCTTTGGAGCGACCGTCAAAAACGATCTGGTCCAAATCTGCATAGATTGGAGTATTCATAATTTCCTTGAGGTTTTTCTTATCAAACGGTGGGGTACTTGCGTTTAGTATGCATCCGAAAATAAAATTTTGAGGAATTTTCGCAGCTTACCTAATGCGATCCTCGTGTTCCAGCCTTGCAAGCAGACTAAATCGATTCACACCTACTGATTGCAAACAGGAAAATATTTTTTGAATCACTGCATACGATACATTTTGGTCTCCGATAATGGAGATTTGCGTGCGTGGCTCCGCTTTTTTACAAATCGCATACCATTCTGCGATCACTTCATTGTCGGCAATTCCGGCCTCCATCGCCTTTGGATCCCAGACCGCACCCATATCCTGGGTTCGGGGCGCAAAACCGATGTCTTCCATCCTCCAAAACTGAATTGCAGTAGCTGGAGACAAGGCATTCCTTTCTAGCTTGTTCCAATTGTTGATAATGGCCAGCTTGAGGTATTGGGGAATGCGTATCCAAGTGTGCCCCTGCTCGTCGATCACCACGTGCATGTGGGGCGTCCCGCCAAACGTGCATGTGACAAGAGATGTCGACGACGGCATATCGACCTCGTGTTGATGGTGTGCGCTGAGCCTCGTGGTCAGCGCAAAATACAGCAACATTAGAAACGCGACATCAGCCAATGGCGCAAGGTCAAGGACGGGTTTCAATTTTCTCGGAGGACGCATGGTGGGGTGGGTTTCCAATGGAAACGCCCTCCGACTCCATTTTCGTATTGCGCCAAATCTAAAACGGAGAATGGCCACCGGTTTACGATAGCCATTCTGCGTTTTATGAAGGATCAAGCTATGCTCAATCCTGAATCAGGACCTTCATCGCCTTGACCAATTGGCCATCTGTCGTGCGCAAGGCGAGCATGTAGACGCCCGTCGCCAACGCGGAGACTTGCATCTGCTGCTGACCTAGACCGATGGTCTGTGTGGCAACGATTTTGCCTTGCACATCCACCAACGTCGCTTCTAGGCTTTGGCCGGCCGTGTTGTGGATGCTCAGCACATCTGTCACAGGGTTGGGATAGACCTCGACCGCATTGGCTTGTGGAAGCTCCACGGCAACGAGGTTGCGGTATTCATCGCGAAACTTGACCTGTTGCGGGATCCACTGCCCCATCTGCGAGCGGCCTGAGATTTCCAAGATTGGGATGTGTACCCCATTCGCAAGAAACTTGATCGTGACCTGCTGATTGGGCGTGGCAAATGGGAATCCGTTGAAGACGATCGTGTCGATCGCATCGGTCGTGGAGACTAGGCGCAAGCAGGCGATGCTGTCATAAGGAGTCATCACCGAGCCCCAGCCGTCCACTTCATTGTAGCGCGTACCCGTTTCTGAAAACCTGAGCCCATTCCCCAAATCCACTGAGAATCTGAACGAATTGGTGTCTCGGTCCTGGTAATTGAGTGGGAACTGATAAATTTCGTCTTCGTCGGTGTAATAAGCCGCTAGTGGCACGCCACTGTACCTGAATCCGACCCCCTCGGCCCGGAAGTCCTGACTCGCGCTTCTGAAGAAGTTGTAAACTTGTGTGAATTCAAATGGCCCACCCCCGATCGTGTCGGCGACTTTGGTCCCGTATTGATTCACGCCGAGGAAATAGAAGGCGTAGACCGTGAGAAAGGAATAGACATAGTCGGTGCGGTCTTGGCGCAAGGGCACCAAGTTTCGGTAATCCCAGAGCTCATTGGCGCCAGTCTGATTGATATTGACCCCTTGTGCATCGCAGATGCTCACGCGCAGCGTGTCACCGGGCTCGGGCATATCGTTTTGCGTGATCGTAATCGGGCTCTGGGCCATAGCCACGCCTACAACCAAACTGAACAAAAGGAATAGTAGTGTTCTCATACTGATGATTCTGACTTCGAATCTAGGAATTCATTCGCATCCCTCCTATCGCCCTCTACCGAGACTTTAAGACGATTGACCGATTTATGCAGATCGGTCGGCCCGGCTACGGCAGTTTGCGAGGGAGGCAAGCCGTCAAAGTAGGCTCCGTTACGAAATTGGGGAAACAAAAAGGGCGACACCCGGAGGTATCGCCCTTTCTTTTGGCAGCTGAGCTAGGCTCAATGCAGCAATTTGAAGTCGAATGGGATCGTAACCCACACCTTGATCGGCTTTCCAGATTGGATGCCCGGGGTAAAGGTGAGCGTATTGATCTTGTCGGTGACAGCTTTGGTGAGGATCGGGTGAGGATCCTTGATCACGATGTGCTTGACGTAGTGGCCGGTCTTGTCGACCTGCACACGGATGATCACTTTGCCTTCGATCTCAGCTTCCTTGGCCATCGGTGGATAACCAATCAATTTCTTGAGGTCATCCAAGTTGACAGGAGACGGCTCTTTTTCGAGCAACACGAAGTCAGACGGGCCCACTTCTGCTGGCTCATTCACGACCACGTCCTCAACGGCTTTGCCGTCGATGTCACCAAAATCATAACCATCGTTGGTGCCTTCGACGTCGGCGGTGCCGATGTCTGCTTTGGCATCCTCGAGCTCGTCCATCTCTTTGATGGTCTCCTCTTCCTTCACCTCGTCATCGGGCTTGGGAGTAGGCACTTTGAACTCGATTTGTGCACGCACTGGAGGTGGCAAATCTGGCGGTGGCGGTGGCACCTCTTCCTCATCGAGGGGCGGTGGTTCTGCAAGATCAGACAACTGAACCGGGATCACATCGATCGTTTCAGTTTCTACACGATCAAACAGACCTGACCACTCAATTACCTTGGGCAATGTCGTGACGCAAATGAAGAGCAAGATTGCGATCAAAGCCGCTCGCAACAAAAAGCGATTGTACTTCTTGCGCAATTCATAAGCCCCGTACGTTTTGTCCCGGCCTTCGAATACGATCTCATCGAGGTCGGCGTAAACTGTTTCGCTCATAGTCTTTACGAAGATTTCTTAGAGAACGAACGGCAAATCCGTTTTCGTATACCCTTACTTCAAATTATTTTGAACCAGCAAAATCGAGTCGGCTGGCAATACTTCGGCGAGCGCATATTTGGGCACGCTGTTGATGCGCATCTCATCCAAGATGTCCACCATGTTTTTGTACTTGCTCGTCTTGTTGGGCTTCAAGACGATGATCGGGTCCCAGCAACCAGGCGCATTGTCCACGGTATTGCAGCGGTTGGGAAAACGGTCGAGATGCTCTTTGATTACCTTGCGGATACCGTCGGCCGAGAAGTCCGTTGTCAGGACTTTCGGGTCGGTAATCCCTTGGAAATAATAGATCTTGTCCTTTTCGCCCATGATGAAGGTCATCACCTTAGATTCTGCCACATCTTGCTCCACGTCCTCGGGCTTGTCAGTCTTTGGAGGCTTGATAAGCTCCATCGCCTGCGGCGTCGCCAAGGTGGTCGTGAGAATAAAGAATGTGAGCAGCAAGAAGGCCACGTCCACCATCGCCGTCATGTCGATGCGGGTAGACTTTTTCTTTTGCTTGGGGCCGCCCTTGTGCTTACCGCCGCCCCCTCCGCCTGTATCTACTTCTGCCATTTTATCAGCCTTATTTAAGGTCTTTCAATGTGAGCATTGCTTGGTCTTCGGGCGTCAGGGATGCGAGTGCATACCGCGGCGCGCCTGTGATCTTCATTTCATCCAAAATATCGACCATGCTGGCAAAGTTGGCTGCCGGCGTGGGCTTGAGGGTAATGATGAGCTCCGGATTGGCGGCGAGCTGCTCCCGAATGACTTTTCGGATGCCGCCGTCGCTGAAATCGGTGGTGCTGATCGTTGTCCTGTCGCAGCCTGCATACCAATGTACTTGCCCGTCGGCGCTGGGATAGAGCTCAAGCATCTTGGAGCATTGCACGGGTGCGTTTGTTCCGTCGATAGGCTTGATCACTTCCAAGGCGCTTGGGGAGGCCAATGTGGTCGTGAGGATGAAAAATGTGAGCAGGAGGAAAGCTACGTCGACCATAGCCGTCATATCGATGCGGGTGGAGCGCTTGCGCTGACGGCTGCCAGAGCCTTTGAGCGAAGTTGAATTTTGCTGCACTTCTGCCATGATACTTGTCCTCCTGTATTTAGGTGTTCAGACGATTAAGGGGTTTCCGTTTTGGGACCTTCGGCTGCTGCCTTGGGACCGTTGGGATCTGCCTCCAAACCTGTGATCAGGTTGAACCTGTTGATTTTCACGTCTTGCAGGGTGAAGATCACCTCGTCCATTTTCTCGTAGCTCGTTTCGCGGTCGCCTTTGATGGCAAAGCGAAGGTCTTGGTTCGTGCGCCTTGCGGCGTTGATCCATTCCTTGAGCTCGTTGGTGTGACCGCGGCGCTTGTCGATGGGGATGCCCCTGTAGGGATAGTCCTTCATCTTCTCGGGGTTGGGCTCGTTGAGCCAAGCTGCCATCTCGTTCATGGGCACACCAAAACTTGGCGTGTTAATGAAGAAGACTTTGCCGGCGTCTGAGATGTTGAGACTGAAGTTCTCAGCAACTTTTTCGAGCATGCCCTGCCGGGTTTCTTGCGAGACCCCGATCGCTACCATTCCCTCCTTGTCGACCGTAATGGTAAACAGGTTGGTGGCGGCTATCTTCGTCGTCGAGATCGACGTCGGTGTATCGACGATCACCTTGTCCTGTGCTTTGAACTTCGTCGTCAAGATGAAGAACGTGAGCAGCAAGAAGGCGACGTCGACCATCGCGGTCATGTCGATCGACGGATTTTTTCTCTTTGGTTTTACCCTTGGCATGATAACCTTGCTTTTAGATTACAACTCCTACATGTGCCTATTTAGTATAGGCGACATGAGAAAAAATCAGTGCGTCGTCTCGTAAGTCTGAACGATGCTGTAGCCGGCCTCATCGATCTGATAAGTCAGGGAGTCGATCTGCACGGTAAAGAAGTTGTAAAACACGATCGCAAGGGCAGATGTACCGATACCGATAGCGGTATTCACAAGGGCCTCAGAGATACCCGTAGCAAGTGCGGTAGCATCAGGTGCACCAGCGGTTGCAAGGGCAGAGAAGGCCTTGATCATACCCATAACCGTACCAAACAGACCCACCAACACACCGATGGATGCGACAGTGGCGATGATCGGGAGGTTACGCTCCAACATTGGGAGTTCCAAGGTGGTAGCTTCTTCCAATTCTTTTTGGATGGCTTCACGGTTGGTTTCCTTGTCCACGAGGGGATGGATCTCCACTTCGCGATACTTGGCAAGA
>JANPHP010000022.1:0-11909 GCA_031424495.1 Bacteroidota bacterium
CATGTTCTGCTGAATTTAGGATGAAGCCCAAACATTCGACAAATATCCAATCAAGCAAAACCGTCGATGCACACACCAAGGTCCGGCGGCGACCTAATTCCTATTCAGCCAGAGCTTGCCGAATTTGTCGTACACCCGGCGTGATCCGCAGCAATTAAGAGACAAACTTCTAGCGCCATGATTGCTAATAACGTTTGGTGTGCCACAGCAGGCTTCAAAATTAGACATCAATTTTCAACCTCCGATTATCGATGATGATGCCCCCAAGTTTCACCCACGCCATCGTCCGCACGCCTTGCGCCGCGCTCATCCATGGCCTCACGAGCGCCAATCTGGGCTTGCCCGACTACGACAAGGCCCTGCAACAGCATGCGGCCTATGTCGCAGCGCTGCAAGCCTGCGGCCTTGCCGTCGACATCCTTCCCGCCGATGAGCGCTTCCCCGACTCGACCTTCGTCGAGGACGTCGCGCTGTGCACGCCGCGCTGCGCGCTCGTCACCAACCCCGGCGCACCCTCGCGCAATGGCGAGCGCGCGCTCATTCGCCCGAGCTTGGAGAAATATTATGCCGACATTGCCGAGATCCGATTTCCCGGCACGCTCGATGCCGGCGATGTCATGATGGTCGGCAGCCACTATTACATCGGCCTGAGCGAACGCACGAATGCAGAAGGCGCCGCGCAGCTCATTGCGATTTTGGCGCAATATGGCATGACAGGGCAGGCCGTCGCGCTGCGCCATGTCTTGCACCTCAAGACGGGCATTTCCTACCTGGAAAACAACCATTTGCTCGTTTGCGGAGAGTTTGTCGACGATCCCGTCTTTGCGCAATTCGATCGCATCGTCGTCCCGTCCACTGAGTCCTACGCAGCCAACTCGCTCTGGATCAATGGCCGCGTCCTTGTGCCTGCGTCTTGTCCAGAGACAATGACACAGATCTCAGCGCTCGGCTACGAGGTCATTCCCCTTGTAATGACCGAATTTGAGAAGGTCGATGGCGGATTGAGCTGTCTGTCCCTGCGTTTTTAGTGCGGGCTTTTTTGCCCTAAGAATGGAGAGCTTAGTGGTTTGCGAAACAGGCATTCACTGCGTATTTTTAAGGATGGCAAAATCTAATTCTGCTTCCGCACGGTGCGCCTTGGGAGCCTGCAGGCGCTTAATTCTTGCGCTGTTTTTTGGGTTGGGCATATTTCATACAGCTCAGGCGCAATTTACCGCCGGCGCAATGACCGACATCGGCATGGCTTGGATGCCGATCGAGCCTGCAAAATCCTTTGGATGGGAAACGCGACCTGGATTTGGGCCGCAGGTTGGCGTTTTTGCAAATTTCAATCTCAACCGTTGGTTATTTGTCGAGGGGCAATTGAATTACAATTACATCTCTGGCAGAATGCGAAGGGAGATGCCCAACACGGATGTGAACAACAATCCCTTGCCCAAGAGCTTCTACGCCCACGCAAGCGAAAACCTGAGTACACTCAGCCTTCCATTGTTATTGGGAATGCGCGTGAACTGGTGCAATTTGCTCGTGGGGCCACAGATCAATACTGTCCTTGCAAGCCGAGAGCGACAATGGGGCAATCCGATTGTTGAGGGCATTGAACTTCAATATTCTAACCGTACACGTGGCCTCCCGGTGAATGCGTTTGACATTGGTCTCAAAATAGGGTTGGTGACCTCAATATCGCAACGATTCGCAATTGAAGCTACTTATTATCATGGCCTTACCAATATCTATGACCAAAGCTATTATGTCGGCAACTGGCGTGTGCGGCAAGTGACTTATGGACTGCGGTATATCATTTTCAAGTAGAGCGGCCAGTCGTCTCTAGATTTTTGATTTGCGGAAGGCTTTGGGCGGTCTGGAGCACCCGTAGATTATCGATTTGCAAGCCATTTCGAGTTGAATGTGCAAGGGAGGCGAAATTTATATCATTAGTAAACAGCACCTTATGCAATATATGTAAATCTTTCAGTAAATACTGAAACTTCGATACGCAAAATCGTATATTTGAATGCGTTTCGGTCCTGACCATGCCGGTCTTGGTAACCAAACGGATTTGAATCTTGAAAGACTATGGCACTCGTCCTTATCCTCATGTTTTTTCTCGGTGTAATCCAGGTCCTGTGGGCTGCAATTTTGGGATTTGTCGCCCGCGACAAATCGGTCAGGCAACATTTGGGCAACTATTTTATAGGTGTTCTGCTCTACTTTGTACTGTTTGTACCGCTTTCCTTGCTTTCAAATCTTGATATCGGGCATTTGATCATTGGCTTGCACTTCTTTTTGTCAGCAGCAGTTTTGGCAACTTACCATTTCTATATTGTGGGTTTGCCCAGATCGAGTTCCGTTGTCGAAGATTCCATCCTGCCCGATTTTGAAGAATCGGATATGATAGGCATTTGAGTTCAATCCCTCCCTCATTTCAATCTCTAAACAATAAGTTTATGGACACTATGGATATTTTAACCATCATGTTTTTCCTGGGCATTGCTCAGTTGATTTGGGCTGCTATTCATGCATCGATGACGGATGTCCCCCAAGTAAGAAAGCATTTTATCAACTATGCTATAGGTGTGGTGATCTATTTCATTGCGATCATTGTAATCGGTGAAATCAATGTTGGAAATGAAATCATGTTTGTGGGTTTTCTGTGCTTATTTTTCGGAGGGGCTTTTGGTCTTGCATGCTATCATTTGTTGATCGTATGCATGAGTTTTTGGCTTGGGTGGCCACGCAGTCTTAAGAACCATACAATCGCTAACCAAACTGTCTCTGAATAGGTTCCGGCCCAAAATCCGCAATCATTTTCTCAACTAAATTTCTTCATCATGGAATTTATTGTCATCGATGTGCTCATCACCATGCTGATTTTGGGCTTTGTCCAATTGCTTGTCGCAGCCATCCTGATGCAAGCCAAGACTTTTGAACTCGTTCGCGCGCAATTCGAATATTATTTCCTCGGCGTTGCGGTTTACACGATATTTTGTTTGGTAGCCTTTGTTGGTAGTGTTGCATGGGAACCATTGACTGTGGTTGCAGAAATCCACTTTTTTGGTGGAGCAGCAGCTTTGGCGATCTATCATTTTGTCATTGTCGTGATTGGATTGAGGTTGCGACATTTGGCGATACGAAATATTAAGAAAAATACACAGATCGAGACTTCTCTTACATGATGAGCTTACTTTAACACAGTTAATTGGAGTTCTATGATTTTCATTCTTCTAGCCTTCGTCATAGGGATTTTTCAAGTCGTGTGGGCCATCAATCGGCACAATGAGGCTGATTCCAGTCGTGTTTGGAAATTGCTGGAAATCTATCTCTGTGGCTCGGCAGTGTTTTATTTCCTGATCATTCCTGTTATTGTCGTAGCAGCGGCTACATCAATCGTTGCAATCGTAGAAGTCTATTTTCAGTATTATCCGGGCATATTATTCTTTTTCAATTTATACATCATGATTCTGGATGCCAAGTACCGGATCAAAGCCGAAAAGCTCGCTGCCCTTCAAGATGCCGATCGCCTTCAAAAGGAATTTGATGATCTGCATGGGTGAAACCCTTTCCGATTCCTCTAATTTTGCGACCTTTGAGAAATTTTCGTAGCCCCATGAAACCCAAAATCACCATCATTGGCTGCGGCGTCTCAGGTCTCACGACCGGAATCGTCCTGCTAGACGCGGGTTATGACGTCGAAATTGTCACCACTGCCATGCCGACAGATACGGTTTCTGCCCGTGCAGCTGCACTTTGGTTTCCCTTTGAAATCGGTCCAGCAGACCTCGCAAATACTTGGAGCAAATATGCTTATTCTATTTTCGAAACCCTTGCCGATGACCCGCAAACGGGCATTCGAATGCGCAAACATCTTGAGCTGATTGCGCAGGAGTCAGATGCTTGGTGGATAGATGCCTTGCCTGCGACTGCCATCCGCAAAGCGCGCGTAGAAGAGCTTCCTGACGGCTTTTTCATGGGTTATATGATGGAAGTTCCGATCATAGAAACCCCCATTTACCTCGCCTACCTGCAAAGGAGATTTGTGGAGACAGGTGGCGCGATTACCCTCCGCGCAGTCTCCAATATCGATGCATTTTGCAAAATCAACGATATTGTGGTCAATTGCACTGGGCTGGGATCAGTGGAATTGATGGGAGACCAAGAAATGTACCCGATCCGAGGGCAAATTGTGAAATTAGCCCCTGATCCTGAGGCTGAAAGCATCTCCGCCGACATGGCTTTATGGGAAAGTGAAACTGATCTGGCCTACATCATTCCAAGATCAGATTGCATCGTGCTAGGGGGTAATGCCTTGATTAACAATGCCGACCTTTTCATTGATGAAGAGACGACCGAAGGTATCCGGCAACGGTGTGAACGGCTCGATCCACGGCTTGCAGATTTGGAATTTCTGAAGGCCGAGGTCGGCCTACGGCCTGGGCGCAAGGAAATCAGGCTCGCACGAGTGGAAAATCTCATCCACAATTATGGACACGGTGGGGGAGGCTATACGGTTTCTTGGGGATGTGCCAATGCGGTGCTCGATTTGGTAATGGAGATTGTGCGCCCACCCACCGAAATATGAGCGATCCAACGCAAAATCACCGAGGATTATGGTCTACGGTAACCGAATACATCAATGACTTCCCTGGATTTGTCGTCTGCGAATTTTGTGATATTCACAATGAAACACATCAAATCATCGAAAAGGTGCCCGTGCTCACCTCCTTGGAGATCGACGAATCAAGGATTTTGCCATTTTCACTCATGATCCCGGGCATAATATTGGAGGAAGAGGTGGTGAATGGGCAGCTTTGTATCTGCTTTAGTATTGCGCAGCCATTTGGCATCGCAAGTATCACTGGACTCACTAGGTTTTGGGTATTGGGGGCGCAGGTAGAATGAATTCATGAAAATCCTTGCGAGAAGCTCCTATCTTTGCGTGGTCTATTGCTCAAAACGATGAAATCGATCACCTTGCGCCATCCTTTCGCTCCCGAACATCGGTCACAGATTCATGCCATTGTGGCTGATTTTGTGCAGTTTGGGGGATTTCATCCGCTGATCAAGCAGGTGGACTCGATAACAATCGACACGATACAAGATAAAATCTATGACATCAAGGAAGAGGCGGTTCTTTTTGGATGGCTGAAAACCAAGCCGAGCTACCGGGTATTTGTGGAGGTATCGGCAGACCATGATCGCGTTGTGTACAAATCGATGATCATGGGCTTGATGCGCTTGCGGATTGAGTTTTCATTTTTGCAGGATGAGCAACAATTATGGCTGATGGAAGAGGTCGAAGTCTCATCGATTCCGCTGATCACCAAAACCTTCTTGAATGTATTTGCGCCAGCGCATCAGTCGACGTTTGCGAAAGTTGCACAACATTTGAGCGAGATTGAAAAGAGACCGTGAACAAAATGCTATAAAACGTAGCCAAATGTTTTGTTTTGTTGAAAAAGTGTGCTAGCTTTGTACCATTCTTGTAATGAATTTGAGGGGAAAGAGTAACAGAAATGGCAAAACTACATTATCTCAAAGGTGACGCCACACTGCCGCGGGCGTCGGGTATCAAGGTTATCGCACATATCTGCAATGACATCGGCGGATGGGGGCGTGGATTTGTCGTCGCCATCTCCAAGCGCTGGCAAATACCCGAAGAGTCCTATCGGGCCTGGCACCGCGACCGCGCGCAAAACGATTTTGCCCTAGGAGCGATCCAAATCGTGCAAGGGAGCAGCTATATCTACATCGCCAATATGGTCGCGCAGCATGGCATCGGACCTAGCGCCGAGGGTCCGCCGATCAGGTATGATGCATTGGCAGAATGCCTCACGAAGCTCGCGCCCGCCACACAAGAAATGGGCGGAAGCATCCACATGCCGCGCATCGGCACGGGCCTTGCAGGCGGGAAGTGGGAGCAGATCGAGCCCATCATCCAGCAAAAACTGATTGCCGCTGGTATTGACGTATATGTCTATGATTTTGAGTAAGTCCAGGCAAAAATTTCTGGTCTTCGGATATCAATCATTTGGTGAGGGGATAGCCTCGAAAGTGCCGAAAAGATCGCAGGGGAAGGCGGGGCCATTTGCTTTGATTAAATCCGTGCCTTCTGACAAGTGCTGATCTTGCGATCCTTGGGAGAGGGAGCATTGATGACCTACTTTTTTAAGCGCAAGCTGGCCCACAAATCGCGCATTCCGGACCCGAAAACACCGAGTGCCATCGCACCCATTGCCCAGGAGAGCCATCCGTAATCTGTCCGCACGAAACCGGAAGGGAGCTGCCACCATTCCCATAAGATCGGCACCAAATAGGCGAGCAATCCGCCGTAGACGATGCCCATGAGAGAATGCATGGCCCGCTCGCCCTTGGGCAGCTTGCGGGTCATGTCCTCCTCGATGAAATCCCAGACCGTGATGCCGATCTCTCCCAAAATGATGAGCGCGAAGATCGCCGCAAACGCACCATGCCATTCCAACCACCCAAAACTGAAGAAAATGACAGCATAGGAAAAGTCCCGCATCGCATGCAGACGCAGCTCCAAAACCGCCGTCACGGCCTTGGGCAGCCGCAACTTGTATTCATGGTAATACAAAGTATCAAATGCGCCCATGGCGGCTTGCACCAAGGCGATGTACAGCACAGTTTTCATGACTCCAATTTGATCAATCCTGTATACCGAAACAAGAGCCCGAGGATCGGGGAACGTGTTTCGACCAATATTTGCCAGCCATTTTCGTGGCCCCTCACCTCGGCATAGACGGTGACGCCGATGAAACGTGGGATTTTCATCCCTTTGAAGCGGGTAAATGCGGGCTCGAAGCGCAATATGCCATCGCTCACGCGCAAGCGCATCGCCATTTCCACACCACCGACTGCTTCGATAAAAAGGCCGTTCTCGGCCCATTGTTGTGTCGCGAGCGGCTTGCCGCCAAAGTCACGGATCCAGGTTTCTTGGGCTCCGCTGCGTTGGATTTTAAGCTTCAGCATTACATTTTCGCTGGCGGGCGGCACATGCATCATGCGGTTGCACAGGCGCACGAGCGGGCCGCGCCCATACGTGACGCTCACCTGCCCACGAGCGTGTACGGGCGTCTCGCGGCCATGCACGACCTGCAATGCCGGGCTGAGCTGCTCAAAATCAGCGCCCAAGAGTTTTTGATAGATGGAAATTTCCGCCATTCAAATTTGAAGGCCGCAGTTTGCGTCTTCTGCTTCAAGTTTACGGCTATCTGCTGCGAATCAAAAGCATTATTGGAGTATTCTACTGCAAAATTTGATCCAATAGCCGGAGATTGGACGCGTTACGGTTTGTAAATTCTACAAATTTCCCCTAGATTTATGCAACAGTTAAACCACATTTACAGCAAATTGGATGCACGTTTCAGGCTCGGGAGAAAACAAAGTTCTGCAAAATCTTTTTAGGCTGATCGACAGCCTTAATCCCGCCAATGTCGAGCTTGCATTAAAAATGGCGGATGCGGATGAAGGGCTGAAGGATGCCCTCGAAGCACGCTATTCACCTTTGCTTGAACATGTGGCTTACTCCCGCCCCAAAAGCACTCAATTGCCTTATTTGATTGAGTGGGTACGAGAACTCGACGATGTCTATCCCTATTGTCGGCAGCATGCGGTCGCATTTTATGCAAGCTTGGGGGAGTGGCAGATGGTGGAAAAATTGCTCCTTGCCTATCCCGACGGAATGACCAGGATCTTCAGCGTGGCCCTGCTGAATTTTGCTTCTCAACGGCCTGATTCCATGCAGATTACCGATATTCACCTCGACAAAGGAGATGAAGAATTGCACGTCCCATTGGATTGGGCAAGTTGGAGAGGTTTGGAAGGGCTACATGTTGATGGGCCTCACCATGCGAGAGCATTGATACCGGCATTGCCGCAGATGCCCAATTTAAAATACTTGGAATTGCAACAGGGTGATTTGGAGTATATTCCGACCGACGTAATGGGACTTGTCTTTCTGGAAGAGCTGAACCTTGGCTGGAATCAAATCCAGGTCATCCCCGATGACATCACTCGCCTTTCGAAACTTCGAATTTTGGAATGCAATGACAATCAATTGGAACGCATTCCAGATCATTTGGACTCACTCGTAGATTTGTACAAGCTGAATCTCCTCGACAATCGTATTGTCGAGCTCCCTGCATCTGTTTTTGCCATCCGAAAATTGGATATACTCCAAATCCAGGGGAATCAGTTGACAAAGCTGGAATTGCCGAGCGAGGTCAATTTACCTGATTTTTCCTATTTTTCGCTAGGGAACAATCCTTGGAACGAATTTCCGATGGAGATTTTTCGATTTCCGAGGCTGAAATATTTGCATATCGACAATTGCGGTTTTGATGCGTTGCCGCCTGAGATTGGAGAGTTGAGGGCTTTAGAGGACCTGTGGTTGTCTGAAAACGATTTTCGGAGGTTGCCAGATGAGATTTGTGAGCTGGTCCATTTGAAGGATTTGTATCTTGATTTTTGTCCATTGGAGTCCTTGCCACAGGATATTGGCAGGCTGCAAAAGCTGGAATCCCTCAGTCTGAGTGAAAGCAAAATTGAGGATTTTCCCGATTCATTTGCGCAACTCCAGCGCTTGAAACGCTTGTATTTGGCCAATACAGGCGTCGTGAAAGGGGGAAGGGTAGCTCAGAAATTGCAGCTTTGGTTGCCTAAGTGTGAGCTCGATTTCGACAGCCCATGGAAACGCAAAAAGGGAAATGCAATTGAATAGCTCAGCGATAAGACTTGCACACTTTTGCCTCCAATGATACCATGGAAAAGAATCTATTTCGTTTGATCGACAGCCTCAATCCCGCCAATATAGAAATGGCGCTGCAAATCGCCACGCATGACCCTGCGCTTGAGCAGGCTTTGAAGGATCGCTATTTTGTAGTTTTTGAGGACATTTTCGTCGGTGAGCAAGTCGATTTGGATTGTTTCAGGAGGCTGTCAGCTGCTTTGGGACATGGAGGCGAATACTGTGCGGAGCAAGGAGATTTGGTCACGTTTTATGCTGAGCTGGGTGAATGGGAATCCGTAGAGCGAATATTTAAACAATATGCCCATTCGATGCAAGTGATTAGGGGTGCTACCTTACTCAATTATGTATTCGAACGAAACTTTGAGGAAGGTCGCATCAGCAATATTTCCATTGATGGGGGCGGCGTGGATTTGAAGCTAGCTGCCGATTGGGCGCATTGGAAGTATATTCAAAATTTTTGGATGGAGAATTTCACTGCCATCGATGATTTTGCGTCCATTTTCCCATCGATGAAGCATCTCTGGAGTTTCGGTCTCGTCAATTGTGGTTTGGAGCGCTTTCCAGAGACCGCAGCTGATATTCCCTCGCTGTCTCACTTGATTCTCAATGAAAATCGCTTTCAGACCATCCCTGCTGAAATACGTAATTTTGAAGAATTGTTTTGGTTGGAGATGGCCGGAAACCAAATCGAAACGATCCCTGATTGGTTGGGGCAAATGCGGGAGCTAGGTTATCTTAATATCGAAAACAACCGCCTCACTTATCTGCCGGGTTCCCTTTTTTACAGTCCGCATTTGAAGACCATCAATGCCCCGGGGAACCAAATTTCGCAATTGCAGCTGCTCAATGGGCAGTTTTTGGATCAAATTACGCACTTCGATTTGGAAAGAAATCCATTGGCTGAATTTCCGTTGGACCTGTTAGCGCTTAAGGGTTTGAGTTGGCTTAACTTGGATCAATGCAACCTTCAAACAATGCCTGAGGAGATTGGTCAACTGTTAAATTTGGAGACTTTGAGTCTCATCGGAAATCCCCTGAAATCGCTGCCAGATGGGATCTGTCACCTCATAAATCTCACGTTTCTACGTCTGGGGGATTGCAATTTGGATGCATTGCCAGACCGAATCGGAGATTTGCAGAAATTGGAGTCGCTGAGTATGAATTTTCCTACGCTAGGGGATTTCCCTCCATCGATGCAAGCGCTAACTTCCTTGCGAGGTTTATACCTCGGTCCTGTGGATGTAGATGCCAGCCGCGCGGTGATTGAAAAGCTGATTGCTTGGTTGCCCTATTGCGATATCTGCGTCGACGAACAAGTAGTTGCCCGAGGAAGGAAGAAAGATGAAACGACTGCCAATGATTGATTCCGATTTCCGATATTTGGCGAATATGTTTTTTAGCATTCGCCACCCCATGGAATTTGCAAGTCGCGCATGAGCACCAAGGACCCCGCGCAACAGCAGCGCAAGCGCAGGCTGTTCAGCCTGATCGACAGTTTTGTCCCCGCCAATATTGCGGAGGCATTGCGCGAATTGCATGGTGACCGCAGCCTGTTTCATGCGGCGCGGGCACGCTACTATCCGCTCATGCGGCTCGCGGACCCCGCCCTCGGGCGTGGCTTCAAGTTGCTGCACGAGGTGGGGGAGGCCTTGGCAAGGGGCGATTCTCCTGAATTTTTGCAGGGATTTGTTGCGCATTATGCTGAATTGGGAGAGACGGAAATCGTGCTGAAAACAATCGCCGAGCACCCCGTCTGCATCCAAAAGATCACCAACATTGCCTTGCTCAATTGCGTCGCCAATGCCGCGCTGCCGAGCGAAGCCCAAGTTTGGGATATCAGTTTGCCCGATCTCCCTACGCCCATTTCGATTCCGCCGCCGCAGCAACTATTTTTAGCGCCGCTCGATCGACTCATTGTCAGCAATCTAGCACAATTCCAAGCATTTGTGCCGCACTTTCAAGGGATGCCCATGCTCATGACGATGCATGCAACCGGCTGCCAATTGGAGGATCTGCCTGACGAAATCGGCCATCTTTGCGAGTTGGCCGACCTGCGCCTAGCTCAGAATCGCATGGGCGCATTGCCAGAAGTTGTGCGTGAATTGATCGGATTGCATGTCTTGGATCTGAGCGACAATGTGTTGCAAGGGCTGCCAATTTGGCTCGATGAACTGCAGGAATTGCATACGCTCTTTTTGCAGGGAAATAAACTCAAGCAGATTCCAGCCTGCCTGCTGGAGCTGCCCGCAATCAAAATATTGCGCTTGGATAGCAACAAATTGACGGCCCTACCGATGCCGACTGCCACCGCAAATCTTGGCCTGCGCAGCCTCAACTTGGCTAGAAATCCGCTCCTACATTTCCCCCCAGCCATCCTTCAAATCAAGGACTTGCAAGTGTTGCACCTAGATGCCTGCGGCCTGTCGGAATTGCCCAGCGAGATAGCCACGCTGCAACAACTGGAGTATCTGCACCTAAGCCAAAATCCGATTTCCAGTTTGCCTACCGAGATTGGGCAACTGTCGAAGCTGCAAATGTTGGACGTATCGGGAACAATGATCCAAGATTTTCCCGAATCGATTTTTTCACTAGCAAGCCTTGGACAATTGGTTCTCAATCGCAAATATATTGCGCCTATATCCGTCGCAGCGGTGCGTTTGCAGGACATGCTGCCCAGATGCAGCTTGAAATTTGTGTGATGATTCGTCGAAAGCTTCCTCGCCGCAATGTTAGCGGTTATGACCAGCCCGATTGTCATCCCGAGCGAAGCCGAGGGATCTTGAGCACAGATACACCTCCAACACAGTAGCCATCCAGTCCGATTACCACGAATTTATTCAGTTTTTTAATCTGTTGATTATTAGTAGCATATATGGATTGTCGTCGGTGAAGAGTGATCGGAGAGCCGATCAAGTGGCCTCCCGCATTAAATGCGGGATAGCGCCGCCAGATACACCTCACGCTTGGAAACTCCTAGCTGCAATTCCTGCCAAGAACTACTCATTGTAGGGGCAATTTAGTAGCGGGTGTATTGATAGGCGCTAGTGTATCGTCTCTCATAAAAGTGAACTAATTATCTGCATCCCCTGCGTATGTCCACTCGAAGGGCTTTGCCCTTGTCCGGTTATAGGTTTCGATG
>JANPHP010000023.1:0-3599 GCA_031424495.1 Bacteroidota bacterium
AATCGCTTGCAAACCATAGGTTTCCAGCCTTGTCTTCGACCGAGGCCATCACCGAATTGTAAACCATAGGGGATGAGGTCGGCAAAAATGAAAACGTCTCTCCATCATAGCTGCAAACGCCAGCGCTCCGCGTCGTGAACACAATATTTCCCTTTTTGTCTTCGATGATATTGCGTATCCAGCCTTGATTTTTGGGTTTGAAGTGCTCCAAGGTGGTTCCGTCGTAGCGGCAGATGCCCTCCATGCCGGGTGGCATGCCCGAGCCCAACCAAATATTTCCCTTGCTATCTTCCAGCATGCAATCCACCATTTTGAGCTGCAAATTGTCCCTGTTGATGAGTTTGTAATTCCCCAGAAATGGCGCGAATGACTTCCCATCATACAAATAGACGCCCTCTCCCGTGCCAAACCAGATCGTGCCGCTGCGGTCTTGCAACATGCTCCATACCGTTTTGGGCGTGGACCATGCATTGTAATGCGTGTCATTGCTAGTCGTCGGGACGAAGCTGCTCACGATAGCAACGGCGATGAATTGTTTTCCATCAAAGCGGCAGGGCCCCTCACTCGTGCCCAGCCAAATATTGCCCGCTTTGTCTTCCAAGATCGACCAGACATGGTTGCTGCTCAGGCCATTTTGGATAGTGAATTGTGTGAACAATTTGCCGTCGTAGCGATACACGCCTTCGCCCGTGGTACCAAACCAAAGATTACCGGCTCGGTCTTGCAAGCCGCAATGTATATTGTCATATTCGGTGGTGCCTTGGGTCTTGACGAGTTTTGGCTGACCGACAGGCATGGGTTTGGGCTCGGCCACATTGCCTGTAGGCAAGTTCTTGGGAGTTTGGCCCTTGCAGGCAGCAAGTATCACCAAAGACAGAAGCAGTGCACAGTAATGCGTTTTTGCATATTTCATTTACCCCCAATCTACACAATGATTTTAAATGTGTTTCAATGCAGGGCGACTGGTTTGGGATTATTAACAAAAGCTGGCGTCGGTGGAATGAACTGGCCGCCCCCAATCTTACCGATGCTGATCGAGCAGGATTACATTGCCATCGGGATCCTTGAGCATAATACTTGCGGGACCGGTTGTTTTGTCATCGGCCTCCATGTCGAGTTGGATGCCTTGGGCTTTGAGGTGTTTTTGGATGGCGCGAATGTCATCAAAGGAATCGACGGGTTTACCACTTTCGTCCCAACCGGGGTTGAAAGTCAGGATATTGCCCTCAAACATGCCTTGAAAAATGCCGATGAGTGCATTCCCATTTTTCATGATCAGGTATTTATTCTCCATGCTCCCGCCCAAAATCGTGAAGCCAAGATTTTCATAAAAAGCCTTGGACGCTGCAAGGTCCTTCACACTGAGGCTCATGGAAAATGCGCCCATTTTCAGGTTGCCTGATTGCGAGGCAGAAGCCGTCTTTTTGGATTCACCGCTTTTGGATGACGAGCATCCTACTGCAAAAACAAGCGCGAGGAATAAAATTGCCAAATTTTTCATATCAATAATTGTTGAGTGATTGAACGGGGACACAGAGATCCAAATGGAAATGTTCCCAATTGCATATATTTTCCTTGTCCAAAAATACCTCCATACCATGCTGATGCTCATAGTCGCTGTTGAGCAGCCATTTGTTGAACAAATAGTGAATGGCGGTGGCGACGTAGGTAAAATCTCCAGAGACCGTGGTTACGGCATATTTACAAGATGGCAGTGTCGTTGTCTCTACGGGGGAATGTGTTGAGACCTTGAATTTTTCAGGAATGGTAATGCAGGCCTCGTAGCGGTACTTTTCTTTGGGGGTGACCTTGGGATCGTCGATCGACATGCCAAAAAAGGTTCCTGAATCAAATAGCCCTACCAATTTGGACCATTGCACGAGGCGATCAAAGGCCTCAATCGCCACACCTTTCCGATACGCATCGACTACACGTATGTAGGCGATGCGCCGCTGCGGGAATTCCCTGATCTCGATGGGGAAATTGGCCTTGAGTTCTGTGTCGCTCATGGGGCAAATGTAGGCATCAAGCGGGACGAGCTCTTTGCGAATCTTGCTATTTTCAATTTTTCCGGTGATCCTGTAGGCGCTGGGGGAAATTCCAAAATACTGCTTGAATGCTCGCGATAGGGTCGCAGGCGACGAAAAACCGCATTCCATTGCCACATTCGCGATGGCATTTTGGGAAAACTTGAGCAGACGCGCAGATTTTTCCAGTCGCAATCGGTTGGTGAAAAAGTTCACCGATTCTCCCGTGATGGCAGCAAAAATCCGATGAAAGTGATACGGTGAAAATGCTGCAACGGAGGCCAATTCTTCTAATGAAAAGGATTGATCGAGTTTGCCATTCACGTAATCGATTACGCGGTCTATACGGCTGCGATAGATTTCGTAGGACTTGGACTTTTCGGCTTCCATGAACGCCAAATTAGGAAATTTGCTGGTACGCGCGTGCAAGCAAATGACCTAATTTTTGAGCGGGTTTCAAAATATTATTTGATCGGCGGCCATGGGATAGTGGCAATGATGGGGGTTGAATGCGACTAAGGAAGTATTTCTAGGCAAATGTGAATTCGGTGCCTGGAAGCGGTTGTAATCACCAACTCGGCCTATTGCGAACTATCGCTGTGGGCTATTCTGTTTCCGATCAGTCTACTCAAACCATTCCTGTCCATTGTCAAGACGAACCAAGAAATCTGTGAATGAAGTTCCAATTTCAATGTGATATTCGCTATCCAAATCTATGAATGGCGAAAGAACAATTCGTTGTTTCCCATTGTCGATCAGCTCAATTGCTATGAATTCACCACCACCATTTCCTCCTATTCCAAGTGTATATGGTAGGCTGTCGAAAATCCCGTATCCTTCGTTTGATGCAACAAGCTGATCAAGATCCCATAGCCGAACGAAGTGCTTGCCTATCGATCCTGCAAAGCCTAAGTAGTTTTGAATAAAGGTTTTGTAGTCGGTTGGTAGATCAAATTTAACAATGCCTTCAATTTGCTCAATTGTCGCCGAAGGCCTTTCTGAGCCTTTTGGACAATTGTACTTGGCTAAAATCTGCTCAAATATTTCCATTGTGTTTCAAAATGTGCCTGCTGACTTCGTGTACAACATCATTTCCGCAAAATATAGAGATCCGATTACCTTGCTTACGTTCTTTCAGCCGAAATCGAACCAACCGAGTGCTTGCCGCAAAATCACAGATTCTGCTCCAACCCAAACCGCATCGCCGCCCCCAGCACCTCCACATCAATATCCTTGAGCGCTTTGAATTTGATGCAATACCCGGTCACACTCGCCTTGCCGATGCTTTTTCCGTATGTCTGCGCCAAGTAGTTTTTGTCGGTGATGCCCATGATATAGACCGAAATGCCAGTAGTATTCGCGCTCAATCCGATGCGGTAAAACTCCCTGGTTTTGCCATCGGCATATTGAATCGTGTAAGCGCCGTAGCCGATATTGGGATTGGAGACGACCTTGCCTGTACTGTCGCGGCCATCTAGTGTATCGTCTCTCATAAAAGTGAACTAATTATCTGCATCCCCTGCGTATGTCCACTCGAAGGGCTTTGCCCTTGTCCGGTTATAGGTTTCGATG
>JANPHP010000024.1:0-30149 GCA_031424495.1 Bacteroidota bacterium
GAACCGCCGTCAGACGGGCCGTTTTGTGCCTTTCGATTGTTGATGTCAATTCGTTCGTTTCCGTCCGCGTTCAGGATGGGCACGATCAAAGGCAAAATCGTCCCTGATTTCGATATTCTCGACCAGCGATTTTGAATCGCCGGCAACCACGTTTTGATTCAAAACCTGCGTTGTTACCGCCACGATGCGTGCCTTCAATTGCTCAATCGCATTTTTGACGGCGGCGCCATTCAGGTCGGTGCCTGCCGAGGCCGCTGTTGCAGACGTGTTGGGTACTTTGGCGGTATTAGTGGCATTCACCTTAACCCTCGCAAGGCTCACGCCCAGTTCGAGCGCGGCGATCTGCCTGATTTTGGTGTGCAGTCCTTGGCCCATTTCTGTGCCACCATGATTCACGAGCACGGTGCCGTCCTTGTAAATATTGACCAGTGCGCCGGCTTGGTTCAGGAATGCAGTCGTGAAGGAAATGCCAAATTTCACAGGCGTCAATGCAATTCCTTTTTTCTGGAATTCATGTTGGGCATTCCATGCATGGACTTCCTGCCGACGGCGTTCATAATCAGCGCTAGTCAGCAATTGCTCCCTGATCATGTAGAGCCTGTTGTTTTCAACGACCTGCCCATAGGGCGTGAGGTTGCGGTCTTGGAGGCCATAATAATTGCGCAAGCGCACCTTGTCAGGGTCGATTTGGAGCTGTCGGGCAATGCGATCGATGATGTTTTCGATCACGGCCATGCCCTGGGGGCCTCCAAAGCCTCTGAAGGCGGTATTGCTCGGCAAATTGAGCTTCCAAGCATGTCCGACGATCGTCACATCGGGCAAAAAATAGCTGCTGTCACTGTGCATCATGGCGCGTTCCAAGACCGCCATCGTGAGATCTGTGCTCGATCCTCCGTCGGCATTCAATGTTACTTCTAAGCCAAGCAGTTGACCGTCATCGGCAAAACCGACTTCATAATTGGCGATGAATCGGTGACGCTTGCCAGTCATTTTCTGGTCATCATCCCTAAAAAGCCTGATTTTGACGGGTCTATGCGTGGCCTGACACAGGAGTGCTGCCCAAATCGCAGTGTGATTCGCCTGCGTTTCTTTTCCCCCAAATGCGCCGCCCATCCGTCGGATCTGCACTTCGATCTCCATTTTGGGCAAATGCAAGACCTCAGCGATGAGGGCTTGCGTTTCAGATGGATGTTGCGTACTCGAAAAAACTTGCATCTCCTGACCCTCGCCAGGAATGCAGAGGCAGACTTGCGTTTCGAGGTACCAATGTTCTTGGGCGCCAATCTCCAATTCACCAATGATTTTGTGCTGCGCGCCATCCAGTGCTTGCCGACTGTCGCCTGTTGCGATCTTGCGGCTAGGTTGCAGTTTCTCGCCGTGTGCGATCGCATCGCGTATTGTGAGCACAGCAGGCAACATTTCATATTCCACAGCAATCAGCTTGGCAGCAGCGAGTGCCGTTGCTTCATCATCTGCTGCGATCAAAAACATCGCTTGACCCACAAAAATCACGACATCCTCCGCCAAAACAAGTTCGTCCTTGATTGCTGGCCCCATTTGATTTTCGCCAGGGATGTTTTTGTGGCTCAAAACCGCATGTACCCCAGGGTAGGCTTGGGCCTTGCTGAGGTCAAAGGAAACGATGCGTGCATGCGCGTGTGGGCTCGTGTACACGTGGCCGTGCAGCAGACGCGCATTTACGAGCATATCGTCTATATAGGTAGCCGCGCCCGTCACGTGGTAGGCGCCGCTCTCGTGGGGTATTTTGATGGTTTGGTTCATGGGGTTCAGGCTGAAGGTGCTGAATGAATGGTTGCTGAGGTATCTGCCCAAAATTTTAGGAGGAGGTTACGGGCCATGATGCGGCGGCCTTCCTTGCCGCTGCGAGCATCTGAAATCGGTGTAAATGCGGCCTCGACCAAGTCCATTGCCGCCTCAACATGGACACGGGTCCAAGGCTTGCCATTTAGATATTCCTCCGCAGCTGTTGCCCGTTTGGTCATTGCGGCCATGCCGCCATAGACGAGCATGATGTCGCTGACCTTGCCATCAGCCCCCAAGGCGAGCCTGAAACCTCCACTTACTGTGCTGATATCAAGGTCTTTGCGCTTGGATATTTTGTAGGCGTTCACACTTACACCGGCAGGAGTGGAGGGTATAATCACGGCCGAGATCACTTCGTCTGGATGCAAGGCGGTCTTGCGGTAACCGGTGATGAAGTCTACCACCTTCATGGTACGCGTACCTTGCAGGCTTTGCAACTCAATCGATGCATCAAGCGCAATCAAAACCGGCGGCGTGTCGCCGATGGGGGAGGCGTTGGCAAGGTTGCCACCGAGGGTGGCTTGCTCCCTGATCTGCCGCGACCCAAAAACTGCGAGCATATCGTAGAGTGCTGGAAAGCGGCCTTTGCTCAGTTTTTTGACCGTTTCCAAGCTGAGGCTAGCGCCGAGGCGCAGTCCTTGATCGGTTTCATTGTACTGCCTCAGTTCCGCAATTCCAGAAAGATCCAGCACCAAAGGCAAGTCGAGCTTTCTTTTGGTGACCATGAGCCCGACGTCGGTGCCACCGCAAACCATCAAGGCATCGGGATGCTGTTGGCGGTAGGTGAGGGCATCGGCCAAGGTCTGCGGGCGCAGGTAGGTGTTGCGTTCGGTGTTGATTTGGAGATTGCCCTCTTGCGAACCGATGGCAGTGAGCGCGGTTGCGACGCTGGCCGCTGAGCTGCTGAAGCTGTCGGCGGAGTCGCCTGTACAGCTTTTTGCTGCGGCCTCGACGATCGGGCGGTAGCCCGTGCAGCGGCAGAGATTGCCGGTAAGCGCGTCATTGATCTGCTCGCGGTCAGGGATTTCTTGTGATTTGTAGAGCGCAAACAGCGACATGATAAAGCCTGGGGTGCAATAGCCGCATTGGCTGCCGTCGCAATCGACCATCGCCTTTTGCACCGGATGCAAGTGAGTTGAGGAACCGAGGTTTTCAACGGTTATGAGCTGTTTGCCGTGAATCATTGGCAAAAAGACGAGGCAGGAGTCGATCGCCTTGTATTGCATTTGCCCAGCAGCATCGGGCTCTGCAATGACCACTGTGCAGGCGCCACAATCACCCTCGGCGCAGCCCTCTTTGGTGCCTTTGTGGTGCGACAAACTGCGCAAGTAGTTGAGTACGGTCGTAGTAGGCCGCCATTGATGATCCTTTTCAAAGTCGATTTCGACGCGTTTATCGTCCATCCAAAAGACGACTTGGTGCTGCACTGCATTCATGGATGGAAAATAGGGATTTTTGAGGCTGTTTGGGAAACTGCGCAAAAAAAAGGAAATTTTTTGAGGGCAAAGGGTGCATTCGTAGGCGAATCACGGTTATGCAAGTCACGTTTGCAATGTAGGACACGCTTCCTGGGCGCCAGAAATCCAGATTTCGCAGCCTGATCAAATTCGAAGTGAGAAAACACGTGAGTTCGACTCCAAAAAATTTGCAGGCGCATGATGGAATCTCTATTTTCCGCCTTAATCTAAAGCAAGAGATGAAACACGAAGATTGGATGCAGGAGGCGATTGCGCTGTCGGTTCGCGGGGTGATGAATGGCGAAGGTGGCCCATTTGGGGCGATCGTGGTGAGGGATGGCGTGATTGTTGGCCGCGGCAACAATAAGGTTACTACCAGCAACGACCCGACGGCTCATGCAGAAGTCGTCGCTATTCGGGATGCTTGTGCGCAATTGGGCACATTTCAATTGACAGGCTGCGACGTCTATACTTCTTGCGAGCCCTGCCCGATGTGTTTGGGAGCGATTTATTGGGCGCGGCCCGACCGCGTCTTTTTTGCCTGTACCAAGGCCGATGCTGCAGATTCAGGCTTTGACGACCAATTCATCTACGACGAAATCGAATTGGGCTTTGCCGAGCGCAAGATTCCATTTGCGCAAGTGGGGCAGGCCGCTGCCTTGGAGGCTTTCAGGCTCTGGGACGCCAAAACGGATCGCGTAGGCTATTGATTCTGAGCAGGTTGATGCTATTGAAAAACGGGTAGTTGCGATTGCAGCTGAAGTCTAGATCCTTCACACGTAAAAATCGGTGGATTCAAAATCATCGATTCTGTAATCAATCATTCTTTGGCCCTACTTGTATTGGCCTGAGATTGAAAGCCTTTCTAGATCGGTTTGAGCAGCAACGCGTTTTGCAGATTGTATTCCCCATCCGGGCACAATCCACCATTGTGATTGAAGGATCCAAAGATTTATCAGCGGCTTACTGGAGCTTGAAATAGAAAAAGAAAACCGCAGCAACCCACCTGGTTGCGGTATTTCCGGCATAACCGATGGTCTGGTAATTTTCATTTTGGACCGTGCCATCTGACTTCACAAACCCAATCGTGCGGTAGTTTTCATCTTGTATCGTACCGTCGTTGCCGATATAGCCTATTGCTCGGTTGTCGCTGTCAAGTGCGGAGCCATCGCTCCGCAGGTACCCGATGGTACGGTAATCCTGATTTTGTATGGTTCCATCGACCTTGATGTAACCTTGCGTGCGGTAGTTTGCGTCTTGGATCGTGCCATCGTCATTGACATAGGCGATGGTGGCGTAGTTGCCATTTTGCAAAGTTTGAGTAGACATGATGTTCTGATAAAGGAAGAAAAAAATGATTTAGACACGACGCGATTCAATGATGCCTGAGCAAACTGAATTTTCGAGCAATCTCAATCAAATTTGAAGAAGAAAAAGACCACTGCGGCCCATTCTTTTTTCACACCGTTGGCGTGTCCAATGGTGCTGTAGCTGGCATTTTGTACGGTGCCGTCGTCTTTGATATGGCCGATGGTACTGTAGCTGCTATTTTGTACGGTGCCGTCGTCTTTGACATAACCCACCGTGCTATAGCTGCTATTTTGAATGGATCCATCGCTTTTGATATGGCCAATCGTGCTGTAACTGGCGTTTTGAATGGTGCCGTCGCTCTTGATATAGCCTTTGGTGGAGTAGCTGCTATTTTGGATCGTGCCATCACTTTTGATGTAGCCCGTTGTGCTATAGCTACCATTGGTGATCGATTGTGAATAGCCAATGGCAATGGTGCAGATGGCGATCAGTGTAAAAAGGATTCTTTTCATGGTGTTGTAAAATTTGTGGCCGCTCGACCCGAGCTTGTTCAAAGTTAGGGCTTTAGGATGTAATTTGGAAGTGCTATTTCTGGGAATGAATGGAATGCAGAGGCTACTGCACGGTGATAGATGCTCATCGGGCCCTACCTCTGGATTTCGAAATTCTCAAAACTGCTTTCCTTTAAGTATTTGGTTAAATTCTTCAGTTGTCGGCAGCATGCCGATCAGTTCGTTGGGTAATTGCTTGCTGAGGGTATACTGGGCTACGCCGATGGGTTTGCTGCTGGTGCGCAAAGCATATTCGACCTCCAATTGGTCTTTGTGCGGTACAAGCAAGATGCCAATGCTCGGCTTGTCGTCGGGTTGCTTGAGCTGTTCGTCGACGAGTTGCAGGTAAAAATCTAGTTTTCCAACAAACTCGGGCGCAAACTCCGAGATCTTTAAGTCGACTGCCACAAGGCACTTGAGAATGCGATGGTAAAATAGCAGATCAATGTAATAGTCTTTTTCCCCGAGTGAAATGCGGTATTGGTTGCCGATGAAGCAAAATCCGTAGCCAAGTTCCATCATCAGCCGCTTGACTTTTTCGACCATCGAGCGCTCCAATTCTCGCTCGGAAATGGGTTGGTTGGCGTCCAAGAAATCGAGGACATAAACGCTTTTGATGCTCTCCTGCGTTTGCTCCTGCAAGTGCAATGGTAGTGTGGCGGCAAAATTATGCTGCGAGCGATGTCGGTGGTAGTTGCCATGGGCATCCGCTCCGATCTGATGCAGTAAGACAGCACGGCTGTACTTGTTTTTGATGGTCATTTGGAGATAAAAGATGCGAGCCTCTACATTTTTGACTTTTTGCAAAATCAAGATGTTGTGCCCCCAAGGCACCTCCATAACCAGTTGCTTCAAGGCATCCAAATGTGAAACAGGAGGCACTGAATCATCGTCTTTTGGAGGTGAAATGTTTGTATCATTTAATTGATTATCAGTAGTTTGGGTATTTTTCAAATGTGAAACAAGCAGCGACACGTTTGAGTACTCCTCAACCAATTGCCGCATGAACCGCAAGTTGCGTGGCGACCAGCTCACGCCTTCGCCTAGGCGGTGGTTCAGGTCGATGCTCAACTGTTCAATCACCGCCTTGCCCCAGCCAAATTCGGCTTGCCGCTTGATGATCAATTCGCCGATATGCCAGTACATCTGATTGGCGATGGCTTGCACGCTTAACACCGCTTTGCTGCGGTGATGGTGGACGACCGTAACGACCTCGTCCAAAAAATGTTGATACTCCTTTGGGGTAGATTTCTTTGTTAATTTTGTCATATCATTTTTGTGAAGGAGCCAAAATACAAATATTTCCCGAATCTCAGCTGAATTCAGGACGGTGTATTCACTAAAATTTTTTCAACCCTCTAGGTTGCATTGCTCATTCTAGATGCAAATCCTAGAGGGTTGAAAGCACGCGAATCGGGCTGAACCTCAGGGTCAATGCCCGATAATCCCCATTTCAAACTTGCAAGTTTCCTTGAGGGATTCTTCGCTCTCGATGTCACTGGTCAGGCTTTTGATCAGGCCTGTGCCCAGATCATAGGCCCACCCATGGATGGAAGGCTTATGCTGCGTCTGCCATGCATTCTGGATGATGTTGGTTTTGCCGAGGTTGTGAATCTGCTCAATCACATTCAACTCGACCAATCGGCGGCCACGAGCGTGCTCATCTAGGTCTTTGAGCTGCTGCCAATAGAAGTTTTGGGTGTCTTTGATGGTGCGCAACCAGTTGTCGATCAGACCAAGTTGATGATTGCCCATCGCTGCCAATACGCCCCCACAACCATAATGGCCGCACACGATCACGTGATCGACCTTGAGGACCTCGACGGCGTATTGCAACACGCTCAGCATGTTCATATCGGTCTGCACGACCAGATTTGCGACGTTGCGGTGCACGAAGATATCGCCCGGGTGGGTTTTCGTAATTTCATTGGGTGGTACCCTGCTGTCGGCGCAGCCGATCCAGAGGATGCTAGGAGATTGGCCTGCGGCCATTCGTTCAAAATACTGGGCATCCAGTGCCAACTGCTCTGCAACCCATTCTTGGTTGTTGCTGAGCATTTTTTCAATCATGTTTTTCATATCAAGTGTTGGTAGATGAAGGATGAAAAATGATGACTTGCGCGTATTAGAATATCTTTTGGTAAAGTTCGGTGATGACTTCTTCGCCTTTTTCTGCCTCAAGAATCTCGAAGACATTGGATTTGATTGTCATGGCAATCGTGCCTGTTGGCAGATTGTTACAATCGAGGCTGAAGGGGTTTTCGATTTCCTCTGCCATCATTTCGATCCCGAAAAAAGCAAAAAAGATCAGCATGATGATGGGGGCGGTCCAGAGTCCAAATGTGGCAACCAAGGCGAATGGCAACAAAACAGCGTAGGCTGCAATGAAGATTTTGATGAATACCGCGTAGGAAAAGGGAATTGGCGTCTTGCGAATACGCTCACATGCTCCCAAAATATTCATGAAATCCTCGGTTTGTGGCTTGATATTGAGGTAATCTTCGCCAGTGATGCCGCCACCCTTATACACCCGGTGAACCAGCTGATGTATTTGGAGCGAGATGTGTGCCGGTATATGAGATTTGGTGGCATATTCCGCCTTGTCGGCTTCGCTCAAAAGGATGAGTTCATCCAGCTTCACGCCTTTACGCAGATGCTCCTTGAAGGCAATGCAGAAGTTGGCGATGAGTTTGGCCATTTGGTGACGAGCGTGTTGATCTTCCTTTGGAAAGGTCGTGTGCACCACGATCGCCAAATTGCGGCAGGTATTCACCAGTGCTCCCCACTGTTTGCGGCCTTCCCACCAGCGGTCGTAGCTGTTGTTGGTGCGAAACACGAGCAAGATGCTGAGGACGATTCCCAAAAAGGAAAAAATGGAGCCATCCATCAGCTCATGATCAGGGAAAAAGAGCATCATCACGGCCGTAATCGCCCCAGCATATACCCCCATCACGAGCACCATGCGCATGATTTTCACCATGGTCCAGCTGCGTGCAAGGTGCCAGATATCCCCGAGAAAGTGTTGATTGGATTCGTAGACAATCATCGTATCTAGATCATAAACGTGAAACAACAATCAAATTGAAGCATTTTTGCTGAGCCATTACGATCGATTTGTGGCATCGGCAGAATGCGCATTTGCAGAACGTTTGAGCATTGATCAATTCTCAGCCAGAAAGCGGTGTACATAGCTGATGGCCATTGAGCCCTCGCCCACGGCGCTCGCGACACGGTTCATGGCACCTGAGCGCACATCGCCCGCTGCAAAGACACCCGGCACGATCGTTTCCAAGAGGAAGGGTTCCCGATGGTGCTTCCAACGGCGTTTGAACTCCGCATGTTGGACCAAATCGCGGCCTGTCATCAAGAACTCGCGACCATCTTTCAAAAATTGCGTACCCAGCCAATCCGTATAGGGTTTGGCCCCGATAAATACAAAAAGGGCGTCGCAATCCACCGGATCGGTCGTCGATGTCTGTGAATTGAGCAGGCACAGTTGCTGCAAGTGGCCGTCGCCGCTGCCACCCACGACTTCGACATAGGGCCGCACTTCGATATTGGGCGTGCCCGCAATCTGATCGATAAGATAGGCACTCATCGTCGCCGTGAGGTCGTGGCCTCTGATCACAATGGTCACCTTCTCGGCAAATTTGCTCAAGTGCATCGCAGCCTGTCCAGCTGAGTTGCCGCCGCCGACGATAAACACTTTTTTATTGCGGCAATTGGCTGCCTCAGTGGTCGCCGCGCCATAATAGACGCCTGCGCCGGTAAATTGATCCAAGCCATCGGCCTCTAGGCGACGGTAGTCTACGCCACTTGCGATCACGATGCTTTTGGTCTTCACCTCAGACCCGTCTTTCAGTTTGAGCACCTTGTAGGTTTCTTTCAATTCGATCGACTCCACAGACTGTGGCGAAAGAAACTCCACCCCAAATCGAGTGACCTGCGCAATGGCGCGGCGCGACAAGTCGCCGCCGCTGAGCCCCGAGGGGAATCCCAAATAGTTCTCGATGCGCGAACTTGTGCCCGCTTGCCCACCGGGCGCGCGGCGCTCAATCAGGAGGGTTTTCAAACCTTCTGATCCTCCATACACCGCTGCGGCCAAGCCAGCAGGTCCGGCACCAATAATCGTGACATCATACAGATCGCTGCTCGCCTTGGGATTGAGGCCCAATTTGGCCGCGACATCCTCATTTTCCTTGTAGCTCACGTGTGTACCGTCTTCAAAGACGACGATCGGCATTTCCACATCCTTCAAGCCAAACAAGTCCATGTATTCTGCGGCCTTGGGATTGGTGAGAATGTCGAGCCATTCATAAGGAAACAGATTGCCTGCCAGAAAATCCTTGATGGCATGAGACTTAGGCGATATCTGGTAACCGATCACACGAATTCCCTTGAATTCAGGCTGATAGTTGACCAACCAATCATCCAATAGGTCATCCAATACAGGAAAAAGCTTTTCTTCGGGTGGATCCCAAGGCTTCATCAGGTAATAGTCGAGCTGCACATCGTTGATCGCTTTAATCGCAGCATCGGTATCGCTGTAAGCCGTGAGCAAGACCCGCTTGGCTGCGGGGAAAAACGGCATTGCCTTTTCCAAAAATTCCACGCCCAGCATTTCAGGCATGCGTTGGTCAGAAAGGAAAAGGGCTACGGTCTCGCCTTTTCTCTTGAGTTCGGCGATCGTCGCTAGTGCTTCTTGCGCGCTTTCCGTGCTCAAGATGCGGTAGTTTTTGCGGTATTGTGTGCGCAGGTCGCGGCTCAAAGCCCGCAAGACATTGGGGTCGTCATCGACTGTGATGATGATGGGGAGGGTACTCATATCGGGTGATGCTTTGGTTCAAGTGAGGGGGAAACATAAGAAAAAGGTAGTTTTACCGGGTTGGGATTGCACTTTTACGTCGCCACGGTGACGCTGCACCATGATTTGACGCACGACATCCAAACCCAATCCTGTGCCTTTGCCAATGGCTTTGGTGGTAAAAAATGGGTCGAAGACTTTTTGCAGGATTTCAGGAGGAATGCCAGATCCAGAATCGGTAATGTCGATTTTGACAAATTTGCCATCTTGCCTTGCCCAAAAATCCAATGTGCCGCCGGTGCTTTCCATGGCATCGAGCGCATTGTCGATGATGTTGGTAAATACTTGGTTCACCTCACCAGGGAATGCAGGGACCATCGGCAGGTCCTCGTCGATCTTTTCTAGAATCGTGACTTTGTTGGAGCGAATCTTGTGCCCGAGCATCGTGAGCGTGGAGCGTATGCCTGTGCGCATGTCGGTCGGTTGCTTGTCGATGGAACGATCCATGTGCGTGTATTGCTTGATCGAGCCCACGAGATCAGAAATGCGCTTGCTTGCATCGGCGATTTCGTTGACCATTTTTTCCGTGATGAGGTTGCTCACGATCCATCCGATGACAGGCTCGAGATTTTGGTCGGGCACCACAGTATTGACATCCGCCAAATCGTCGATGCTAAACTCAAAATCGGCAAGCGTTTCTGCCCATTCAAATGCATTTTTAAAGGAGCGGGCGTCCATCCAATCTGCGAGTTCATCTTCCAAGTCGGTGCGCTCCATCAGCGATAGGTGCACCTTGCCCAGGTTGCTGATGCGCCTGAATATCACGTCATTGACCACATCGACCTCGGCATCTCCAACCTTGATTTGCATGATGGCCTTGAATTTATCGGGGATGGCTTGCAGATGCTGCTTGAGGGCATTGCTGCTGCGCACCACCGCCGCCGCCGGATTGTTGAGCTCGTGGGCGAGGCCAGCGCTGAGCTTGCCGAGGGATGCCAGCTTTTCATTTTGCTGCTGAAAAGTCGTGAACGTGCGCACACGATTGGTCATCTGATGCACCAACAACTCCGTGAGCGGGTGGTGGTTGCAAATCATTTCGTCAAAGTGCCTGCGGTGCAAGCGCAGGATTGTGGCATCGACCTTGGCCTCTCCAGTGCCCGAGGCTACCTTCATGCGGGAATACGGCAGCAAGCCAGTGATTTCGCCGGCTGCTAGCTCATTCATTTCTTGCCTTTGCCCATTGCGCTCAAAGAAGATCCTGAATTCGCCTTCTAATATCACTATGAACCATTCTGCAGCCATGTCAGGCGCAAAAATATGTTCGCCTGCCTTGTAACGTTTCAGTTCGGCATTCGCGATGAGCCAATCCAGCTCTGATTCAGGCAGTTCTCGCAATTCAGTTTTTTCGCGAAGGACAGCCAGAACTTCTTGTGGTGTCATTTCTTCTATTTTTGATTTTTGTTGGCAAATACTCGATTGCGTATTGGGAGGTGAATATCGCTCACTGTGAGGAATATTCATTCCCCAGCACGCAAAAATCAAAGAACCATCAAATCGGGATTAAATCCTCGCTTGATATTTGTGCAACTCGTTGTAGCGGCCACCTTTGGCCAGCAATTCTTCATGGTTGCCTTGCTCGGCAATGCGGCCGTTTTCGATCACAAGGATCTGATCTGCAGAGCGGATGGTGCTCAAGCGGTGCGCGATGACAAATGTCGTGCGTCCTTTCATAAGCTCAGCCAAGCTTTTTTGGATCATCGCTTCGCTTTCATTGTCCAGATTACTTGTGGCCTCGTCCAAAATGATGATGCGGGGGTCGGCGAGGATGGCACGGGCGATCGCGATGCGTTGCCGCTGTCCACCGCTCAGTTTGACGCCCCGCTCACCGATGACCGTGTCGAGCCCCAGCTCAAACCGATCGGTAAATTCATCGACATAAGCAGCTTTGGCGGCTGCAAGGATTTGCGCCTCGGTGGCATCCGGCCGTGGGAAACGAATATTTTCACGTATCGTGCCCTCAAACAAAAAATCATCCTGCAAAACGACCCCTAGCAATTGCCGGTAGCTGTTGAGCCGCACCTTGCTCAGATCTGTGCCATCCAAGGTCACTTGTCCCGAGTTGGGTTTCAAAAAAGTCGCCGCCAAGCCAGCAATCGTCGATTTGCCAGAGCCCGATGTGCCCACTAGCGCAGTCACGGTGCCAGCAGGGGCATCAAAACTCACATCATGCACGACTTCCTTGCCCTCTTCATAGGCAAATGAAACATGGTCAAACCGGATGTTGCCCTTGATCTCACCCAACAGCGTCGTGCGCACAGCGGGGTCGTCTTCGCTTTGCATCCGCATGATTTCCTCGGTGCGATCCAAACCCGCAAAAGCCTCGGTAAGTTGGCTACCGATATTGCTCATCTGCACGATCGGCGCGATCATGAAGCCCAAAAACAGCGTGAATGAAAGGAAATCACCGCTCGTGAATTCGTTGGGGGTGTTGATCATCAAGTAGCCGCCGATGCCCATGATGGCTGCGGAGGCGAGGCCGAGCAAAAATGTGCTGCT
Organism: Bacteroidota bacterium; assembly: GCA_031424495.1. Classification (GTDB taxonomy): domain Bacteria; phylum Bacteroidota; class Bacteroidia; order J057; family JADKCL01; genus JADKCL01. Next base: position 12,504 of record JANPHP010000024.1, read on the forward strand.
ATTGGTGATGAGTGAGGTCGATGTGAGGCTTTCCTTTACATTTTGAAACAAGCGCTCGACACCATTTTCAAACGATTTGGCTTCTTGGCCTTCGGCGTTGAACCCTTTGATGACCCTGATGCCATTGAGCGTTTCGGTAAGGCGACCAGTGACCTCGGCGTTGATGACGCCGCGCGTGCGGAAGATTGGCCTGATTTTGTTGAATGCCTTCATTGCAATCACAGCAAACACGGCAACCGGAACCAAAACCATCAAGGTCATCATCCAATTGATCGAGATCAGAAAGACCAGCGATACAACTGCGGTGAGCGAGCCACCGATGAGTTGCACGAGTCCTGTCCCGACGAGATTGCGCACGCCCTCGACGTCAGACATGATGCGTGAGACCAATGCGCCCGACTTAGTATTGTCAAAAAAGTTGATCGGAAGGGACAAGATGTGGCGTTGCACTTTGGAGCGCAATTGCGAAATGAGTCGCTGCGCCTCGACGCTGAGCAAGTTGGTGAGCAAAAATCCGGTGACGGCTTGCACAAGCAAGGAGATCACCAATGCGCCCACGAGCCAGTAGAGCATTTGTACGTCGTTCTTCTTGACGACTTCATCCAAAAAAAACTTAGTGGACCATGGCAAGACCAAGCTTGCCGCGCGACTGATCACGATCAGAATCAAACCGATGCCAATGATACCACGGCGTGGCCAGATAAATTCTGTGAAGGCTTCCTTGAGACCGACTTGTCTCTTCTTTTTTTCTTTAGTAGGTGTCATTAGGGGAGTGTGGGAGATTAACGATAGGATGAACAACCCGACTTGAAGCCGATTGTTTTGCACGCTGCAATTTCTTCAAGGGTGAATGAATTTTACCTTCGCGAGGACGATCAAAATTGGCCTTGATTGCTGCTGAAGCGTACAATTGGTGAATTCATTTTAGGAAAAAGGCTCTTCGCCGCGCGGCGTCTCGGGCGATGGAGCCACTGAAGAATTGGAATCGGCAATTGCTGTAGCCGGTGCATTGCGTTCCACGTAGGAATTCATCACCAGCAATACCAAAAAATTGGTGAGCGCAAATAGGCCGGCAAAGAATATGCCGACGAGGACGATGGTTACCACTATATAGAAGATGATCGCAACGATGCCGCCGACGATGCCCTCGCCAGCTGCCCGATCCCAGACGAATCCACCGCCGCTCCACAATCCGTCCAAGATGGCCGTGAACACCGCCGCGCCAAGTGCCAGCGTCAATCCCAAGAATATCAAAAAGGTGATCAAACCGCCTATAAATAGCTTCCAAAAAGCCATTTTGAACGTTGGTTTGGGAAAGGTATAGCCGACAATCGCCGAGGAGATGCCGCACACGATGGGGAAATAAGCCAGGGGTGGAATGCCCAATTTTTTGAGGATCGGCACCGAATCGAGGACCATGAGTACGCCGCTCAACACAGCGAGAAAAAACATCGATTCCAAGATCGATCGACCGATCGTTTTAACTGAGACGCCCATGCTGCAAGATAATGGATAATTACCGATCAGCAAGCTGCCTGGCGCATGCGCTAGTGCAAGAATTAAGCCCTGTCAAGCATGCCTAGGCGGCAATCAGTTGCCGTGCAGCATATTTTCGATTTCGTTGAGCTTGGGGGCAATGATGATCTCGGTGCGGCGGTTTTTGCTGCGGCCTTCAGGGGTATCATTGCTGGCTTTTGGGAAAAATTCGCCTCTGCCAGCAGGCGTCACGCGTGCAGCAGGTAGCCCGTAATCGCTCGTGAAAATGCGCACGACCGATGTAGCCCTGATCACACTCAAGTCCCAGTTGTCGGCAAATCGCTCCGTCTTGATGGGAATATTGTCGGTGTGTCCTTCGATAATGAGGTCCATGTCGGGGTATTTCAAAAGCACTGCAGCGACCTTGGCGAGTGCATCCTTGCCGAGTTGCTCGACCTTGGCGCTGCCCGACTTGAAAAGCATTTTGTCGCTGATTGCGATATAGACCTTGCCGTCCTTGACCTCGACGGTCAGGTCTTGGTCCTGATAGCCTTGCAAAGCGCTCAGCAACTTGTTGCGCAAGTCATTCATCGCTTTGTCCCGGGCTGAGATTTTTTCTTGTAGTTCTTTGAGAGCGAGTTCGCGGGCCTCGAGTTGCTTGCGCAACTCGCCATCGGCTGTGGCGCGTGCATCAAGCTGCTGCTGCAGGGCCTGCACTGCTTTTTCACGCGCTTCGAGTTTGTCCAAGAGTTCGGCTATTGATTTTTCGCGGGCGTCTAGCTCGTCACTTTTTTTCTTGAGGGCTGCATCGAGTTTCTCACGCTCGTTGGTGCTGCTCTGTTTGGTAAGGGCAAGCTCGTCGGTGAGGGTGGTATTTCGTTTTTTGAGATCGGCGTTTTCATTGCGCAACTTGTTGGTTTCGTCCTCACATCCTTTTGATTTGATGGCAAGTGCCTCATACTCTTTGTTGAGTGTCGACAATTTACCTTCCAATTCAGCGATTTTGTTGTTGGCGATTTCGAGATCGCGGTCGAGGCGTTTGGCCTTTTCTTCAGCTGCACGTTTTGCGCTGACTTCCGCTGCCAGTTGTTTTTTGGGCACACAGGCAAATGTCGCAGTGGCCAAAAGAATGAAAAGAGCGAGGTTGCGTATCGTGGACATGCTTAATCTTACTAATAGGATGAATAAACGTCAGTAGTTGCCCAAATTTCCATCAAGCAGCTCTGACCTGCAAACAACAGCCTAAATAGTTAGCCACAGCCGTTTACATTTTGGGACACCGATCGCAGCTTGACGCGAGCAAAAAGAGATCGGATTGCTATTGGCAACAAAAAAAACGCTCCCGGAAGCTATTAGCTTTTTGGGAGCGCTTCAGCATGGATCCAGAACGGGTTCAGCTGATAAATAAAGAACGAATCACTTAATTCTAAAAACAAACTAAAGAACGTCACTTAAATCACTTTAACTATGTCTTCCAGCCTGTCCACCTTAGAGGTGCGCTTTCGAACTGATACAAAGATGCAGGGATCTTGCTGGACCACCAAGCGATTTTTGGACTATTCTTATAAATTAAAATTTCCAAGGTCGTTTTTGGGAGGTTATTTCGGTATGTTTTTGGTCGTTTTTGGGTGTTATTCTAATAAATGAGTGATTTTGGCGGAATCATTTTGTTTTGCGGCAATCTGGGGCGGAAGGGTAGGGGTGAAAAAGAGCGCTCCCCTGACCAGGGATCAGGGGAGCGTAAGGATTCTATGAGAGGAAAGCCTTTAGAAGCGCTTTCAATTCTTAAAACGGTTTTTTCAAAAGAACGTCACTCAAATCTTAAAGACCCATCTTTCAGAGTTCATGTCCCAAAGATGCAGGGATTTGATTGATGCAACAAGTGAGTTTTGCTCGATTCTTATTAAAATATTTTTGCATGAATCATTCAATGGATATCTATGTGGTCGATTTTGAGCAAAGAAATGGTGTCATTTTTATTAAAAGCCTAAAATTCGAAAATGAAAATTTTTGGAATACCTCCAAAAACGAACAATCCCCCGGTGGTGTTACCGGGGGATTGTGAAAATTTTCTAAGAGAGGAAAGCCAAAAGATGCTTTCTAATCAACAAAACGGTTTTTTCAAAAGAACGTCACTTAAATCTTAAAGATCCTGCCTTCAGAGATCATGTTCCAAAGATCGGGGGAGGCATGGTCTTGAACAAGTTGATTTTGGTCAATTATTATAATTTAAAATGAGGATGAAAGTTTGATTAGGTATCTTGAGGGCCTTTTATTTCAGAAAAATAGGCATCATTGTTATAAAAATGCAGATTTTGTGGTTTCCTTTTTTTTCAAGTGATCCCGAAAAGCAACGCTCCCCCGACCTTGCGGCCAGGGGAGCGTATCACTTTTTTAAGAGAGGAAAGCAAAAAAGCAGCTTTCTTAATCACTAACACGGTTTTCACTAAAAGAACGTCACTTAAATCTTCAGATCCATCGATCTCGAGATCATGAGTCAAAGATGAGGCTTTTGCATGGGAGTGCAAACCGAAAATCGCATCATTCTTATGTATAAGTTTTAGTCTCTATTACACTTTGGAGTCATTTATGCATTCAAAGTGAATATTTTAGGCACTTATTATTATAAATCAGGTTTTGTTTGCTAGCCTGATTTTTTCAAATTCGTGAATATGGCTAACTTGCTGCATGAAAAGAGTAACAGGTATCGGCGGTGTGTTTTTCAAATGTGAGGACCCCACCAAGACCAAGCAATGGTATGCACAGCACCTTGGAATTCCTGCTGGCGACTGGGGACACCAATTTTTGTGGAGCGACGATGGTTCGACCACCGGCTCTACCTCTTGGAGTACCTTCAAGGCCAGTAGCGACTATTTCGGAGATGGTGATCAGGCATTCATGATCAACTATCGTGTTCACGATCTAGTGGCTTTGGTCGACGCATTGAAAAACGAAGGCGTGGAGATTGTCGGTGAAATGCAAGAGTTTGATTACGGCAAATTTGCGTGGATTAAAGACTGCGATGGTCGTCGCGTCGAGCTGTGGCAGCCGATGGATTGATGCGTCGGAATATTGGGAACTTATGAGCTATGGAGATGGCTTCCTGGATCCCGGCCGGATGCGCAGGCTTATTGATGTGCACAGGCGCAATCGATGCTTCATGATGGCGAAGCCATTAAAAATGAAAAGCGGGCCACGGCCCGCTTTTCATTTTTAGTGCACGCATGTGGATTACTGCACTGCGCGGTTCAAGTAATAAACCGCACCGTTGACGGTGTAATCGCAAGGATTGAGTGATTGGTCACTGCGCAGGACAAGCTCCAAGTTGTTTCCATCCAATTTACGCAAGCCCCAAGTGCCACCACCCTCGGTATAGATCACGCGATCATCGACGCTGTAGCGGGCTGAAAAAAGATCGCCGTTATCGTTGAGCGTCCAGAGATTGGCTTCATCATATTGGAAGGTGCAAATGCCGCCATCGGTACCTGCTCCAAACGGAAATTTTTCACTGGAAATCAGCGCCCCTTGGGTGTCAAAAGTGTTTACATCGACATGGTCGATGGCCCAAGTGCTAGCCCTGAGTGCAGATAAGTCAATGCTATTGGCGTCCTCAACTTCTTTTTGCTTGTTGCAGGATGTCAAGGCAAAGCCCGATAGGAACAAAAGTGCTGTAAGAAATGCAAGTTGTCTTTTCATGACGAAATTTATATGGGTACTAAGATACAAAGGACGGTTCAGAAATCCTAGCAAATATTTGACCTTGAGGCTTATGCAAAAAGGCAAAAATCCATGCATCCTTTGAAGTGGCAGCCTCTTTCAGTCAGGCTCAATGACCATCGAATATGAGCCCAATGCCTATTGCAGCACATAAAGTGCGATCGGCAGTGCAAGCTGCAGGCACAACAATGCCAGAAACCGTCGATTCCATTTCTGCCGCTCGCTTGCGAGCTGATCGCGATAGGCCATGGTGACCTTCATCGTGCTGCGTATCAATCTTGTTGTGGACATTGTATCTTGAAAATCGGCCGCTATAATTATTGGGTGTTGAAATTTGAAAATTACTGTGCCTATTGCCAGGAAGGCGGAGTGGTCGCACTTTCCCTAGTTGCCGCATTTCCTGCCTGCGTTTCCTGCGGGAGATTTGCCATGATAGCCTCCAATCCAGAATAGGCTTGCACGACCTTGACCGCAAGGATGGCTAAGGGCACATTCGCCAAAGCCAAACCTACACTCATATAGTCGCTGGCAATGAGCATCTCGACGCTGTTGTCCATGAGTATGAGGCGGGTCTGCAGATTGGAGGCAAGACTGGAGATCACCCACAATGCCCACCACCAGCCGATAAGGTTCGCATGTTCTGCCGCTTGAAACCCTGGAATATTCTTCGCCAAATAACCCTTGGTTTCAACAAAAAGCTCTCGCATGATCTGAAAAGGCTTGAAAAGCGACATGATCGGCACAAACCATCCGCCTGAAGCCCAACCATCTGTCGTATTCAAAGGTTGCACACGCAAGGCTAGATTGTAATAGGCTCGTCGAAACCATTGAATAAAGGTGACGCCTGAAATGATATATACAACCGTATTGATCGGCGCCAACACCAGTTGAAGGTTGTCACTCCACTGCAACATCTCCTGCGAATTCTGACCGCCATTTTGATACCTTACCAGCATCGTGAGTTCCCAAAAATCAGCAAGGTGCATCATTGCCTGCAAAACGAGGATGATCCAGATCAGGGTGATCGCCACCTTGGCGCGTTGATGATTGGGTCTGAGAGCTTCCTGCATCAGTAGGAGGTTGTTTTTGTGAATGAGGGGCAAAACGAAACCGCTTGAAGTGACGTGCTGCGATTCGGAATAAATCTAAGCGGTTTCCAGCGGGCCACCAAATTTTTCCGGTTTTGCCGATTGTTGCGAAGACAGCGGTAAAGTTCCCCCGCCAAATTTTCGTAAAGCGCTTCAAGCTTAGTATTTTTGAGGCAATGACATCCCCCAAGATTGAAATCAGAGTATATGATAGCCCGCTCAAGATGCAGGCCGACCTCGCAGATTGGCTAGAGGAGCGCTCTGCAGTCACCAATTTGCTGCTCGGGCTTCTGTACCGCATTGCGCGGCGCGAGGCCGATGGGGGAGAGGTGAATGCGACCTTGGTTGCGGTATTTCAAGACGAGGAGCCAAAATTGGCCTTTTTGCACCTGCCTCCGCGCACCGAGATGGTGATGGTTTCGGCCGACGAGGGCTGGGAAGATGCGCTGGAGGCAGCAATCGTGCATTTTCAAAACGCTGGCCACGACCTGATCGGTTTGGTTGCCCCCGACCCGCAGGGAGAATTGTTTGCGCGGGCATACACATCTATATATAAGGTAGTCTTTCGGCAAAAAGTGATGCGCTTAGATCGCATCGTGCCACCTCGGCCTGCCTCTGGTGAAATGCGTCTAGCAATGCCGCCGGATGCAGATGTGATCGCAACATGGGTAATCGCCTTTTTCAAGGAAGCGATGGGCAAGGAAATCTCTGCCCAAGAGGCCATACAACTGGCTAGGGGCAAAATTTTGGACCGATCACTGTATGTATGGGATCACATGGGGGTAAAATGCATGGCCGGGGTCGAGCGCGCCACGCGCGATGGCATCACCGTGGTACTTGTGTACACACCCGCTGAGGCACGCAGCCGCGGATATGCCTCCAACTTGGTTGCAGAAATGAGTGCGATGCAATTGCGCAATGGCAGGAAGTTCGTCTGCTTACATACGGATGCAGACTTCCCTACGAGCAATAAGATTTACAGCGATATGGGCTACTATGAGGTGGGTGAGGGACGTATTTTGCATTTTGGAGAATGAACTTACCGATATTGAGCCGACGTGTGTAACCATTTGCGCATTCATCGTTGTACAGCTATACCGCTAGGAAAAACGCATCAGATTATGAAAACTTCCCACATTGCCCGTCTAGGCGCGGCCCTGATTTTATTTTGCCTCAGCATGGCAAATGGATTTGCACAAAGCCCATTGCCCACCCAAGGTACGTCGACGCTCAGCTTCGCGATCCAAGACAACCAGGGCAAGCCAATGGCTCAAACTGAAATCGAGTTTATCGAAACTCAGACCCGTGAACGCGTACTTGAAAAGACCAACAGCGAAGGCAAGTTGGAGCATACGTTTACCACGGGTCGCTTCTGGCAGATCAATGTCTTGCAGGTCAGGGATTATTACTTTTGGCAGTTTGAGGTGGTTCCCAGCAAGAAAATGCACCTCAACAAAGTCGTGACCTACGATTTTGCGCGCTATGAACGTGAAACGCGTCCAGTTGTCGACCGCAGCAAGCTCGGCCTCAAAACCGAGGCCCAAAAAATCGCTGTGGATGCCCTGCCCGATGCTGGCAACGGCATCATCAAGCTGGAAATCAAGCGTGCTGATGACCAGGCCTTGCTCAATTACCCAGTAGCGATCACTTGCTACAAATTGCGCAAGACCTTTACCACGACCACCAATGCCGCCGGGATCGCCACGTTCAAGGCTCCGCTCGACAATGAATATGAAATCGATATCGATGGCATATCGAGCTTCGATTACGTGGACCTGCCCAATAAGCCCGGTTACCGCGCCACCAAACGATTTACCTACCAACCGACCGTGATCAAGGAAAAAATGTTGCGCGATACCATCGAGCAATTTTTGGATCCCGTGCAAGAAGGTACCTCTGGAAGTGTGATTACCCACATCACGCTGCGATCGGGCGGCAAAGATGTATGGCGCAATGAAAGGGTCTATCTCGAAGTGCTTGGAGAGCACAAATGGTACCGAGGTCGCACTGACCAAAACGGCATCGTGACTTTTTTACTACCCAAGGGCAAGAAGTACATGGTTCATGGCACCTTTGAATTCGATCTCGATGTGCTCGATCTGCGCCGTCGCCGGGGCATCGGGTACAGCACCAAAAGCGTGCGTTACATTCCCCAAGAAAAATATCAGTTTCCTGAGCGCTTCATCCCCAAGCCAGAGGAGATGTTGGTGGATGCATTCACCAAATTTTTGGATCGCCAATTTACGCCTCCCGCCAATGACAACGCTGTGAATACCTTGGCGCAGTGGGCCACCGACATCAATGCCAATAGCCAAGAGGCCGTTTTGCGGCTCGCATGGGTGAGTGGCGAGGAGGTAGACAAAGCAAACTCGCCTCCGCTGAATATCGCCATGGTAATCGACAAGAGTGGCTCGATGTCGGGGCATGACCGCATCGATCAGCTGAAATTGTCAATGATTGAATTTGTGAAAGCCATGCGCAGCGTGGATGTCCTGTCAGTGATCATTTTTGAAGATTTTGAAACGATTTTGGTGCCCGCACAGCCGATCGGCGAGAACAAGGCGCGGATCATTCAGCTGATCGAACGCATCGAGGCAGACGGCGGCACAAATATCTTCAAGGGTTTGGATGCAGGTTACAAAGAGGTGCAAAAGAATTACAAATCGGGCAGCACCAACCGTGTGATTTTGCTCACCGATGGCTACGATGGCACGCCGGTCGACGATTTTATCGCCTTGCAAAAACCTTATACTGCCAAAGGATTGGAATGCTCTGCGGTAGGCGTGGGCGAGGCCTACAATGTCGCTTTGCTGCAAAAATTGGCAACGCTTGGCGGCGGCTTGCTTGAGCATGTAGGTGATGCGGCAGGTATGCGTGAAGCCTTCATCAACCAGCTCAACAGCGTACTCTACCCCATCGCCAAAAATTTGGAAGTGGAGATCACCTACAACAAGCACCTGGAATACAAGCAATTGCTTGGATTTCCACTCACGGAAAAAAGCGGCAATCGCCTCAAGCTCAAGCTCAAAAATATGTATGCTGGACTCAACCAATTGGCCTTCCTGCGGTTCAAAGTCCTGAATCCTGATCCCAGCATTCAAGATGAACCGGTGATCATCAAGCTCAAATACACCGATCTGCGCACGGGTAAAATTGTCGAGCAAACCACCGAGGCACCGCTCAAATGGTCAGAAGGCAGCGGTGAATTGGAGATGAAGCTTGCCCAAAATGAGCAGAAAGTCTATGCGATCGCCGTGATGAATGCAAGCCTGAAATCGATGAGCGACAAGTTTCACGGCGGGGACTTGGCCGGGGCCAAAATTGCGCTGCAAGACGGCTTGACCAATCTCCAAAAGATCTTCCCAAATACCGAGGACGCCGATCTACGTGAGCTCCGCGACCAGATGAACTCCTATCTCGACGTGTTGGTAAAGCAGAAGTAAGCGAATTCAGGAGACGCGCTTGCGCACTGATGGCCCTGTCCTCAGTGCGCAAGCGCGTTTTCATTGGCCCAAGCATCGTTGGCGCAGCAAGCATTTTTGCATGATGCAATCTATGTCGTGAAGCCTTCATCCATTGAACAAGTAGCGGATTTCGCTCAGCAAATTCGGAATCGACATGCTTTGCGCTCACTGGTCGGCACCGCTCATTCGTCACCATGAACCCAAATCTTGACCGATAATTTCCTGCACCAAAGTGCCTATATTTGCCAATGAATCTAGGTGGGGCACGAATTCCGGTGGTATTCGCACTCGTTTAAAAAGGTGCCTCTAGATCGCTGGCGAGGCACTGTGGATACATTTTTATCGATTTAGTCGGGCCAGCTTGGGGGATAGCGGGGAAAAATTTGTAATGTTATGCGTGAAATTAACTATTGAAATAGGATGAGAAAGTTGTACACCGTTTTAGCTGTGTTGCTTTTTACCTCGGCGACCATGTTTGCACAGAGGAATTGCGGCACAATGGATTATCTGCAGATGCAAATGCAGCGTGATCCATCGATTGCTCGCAACCTTGAGAAGCAAGAAAACCAAATTCAATCCTGGGTCAGAGAAAACGGAGAACGTTTTCGCACAGCCGGTGGCACAATTGTCATCCCAGTGGTTGTGCACGTGGTCTATCGCACCGCGACACAAAACATCAGCCAGGCACAGGTGTTGTCTCAAATCGACGTCTTGAACGAGGACTATGCAGCCACCAATGCTGATATTTCCAGCGTTCCTGCAGCTTGGACCAACTTGGTGGGTGCTTCGGGCATCCAATTTTGTTTGGCTAGCCGCGACCCACAAGGCAATCCTACCACGGGAATCGATCGCGTCTCAACGACGGTGAACTCCTTTTCTCAAAATGATGCAGTGAAGTACACTGCTCAAGGCGGGGCTGACATCTGGGACCGCAACTCCTACCTGAATTTCTGGGTTTGCAACTTGGGCGGTGGCCTTTTGGGCTATTCCCAGTTTCCTGGTACCGGCGTCGCTGCGACCGACGGCATCGTGATTGGCTACAACTACTTCGGTCGTGTAGGCACGCTTTCCGCTCCCTACAACAAAGGTCGCACCGTGACCCACGAAGTGGGCCACTGGTTCAACCTGCGCCACATCTGGGGCGACGACGGTGGAGCTTGCAACGGTAGCGACAACGTTGCTGATACCCCCAACCAAGCTGGCGAAAACTATGGTTGCCCAGCGATACCTCATACCGATGCTTGCACGGCAGCGGCCCCCGGTGTCATGACCATGAATTATATGGACTACACCGACGACGCCTGCATGTACTTCTTCACCGCTGGTCAAAACACACGTATGAACGCGGCTTTGAATGGTACACGCGCAAGCTTGGCAAACTCCATGGGTTGCGTTCCTGTGATTTTGCCAAGTGATGACGCATCGATTGATGCCATTTCTGCCCCATCCGGAACCTATTGTACCGACCAGATTACGCCAGCATTTACCCTGAAAAACTATGGTGCAAACGCCATTACCTCGGTTACGCTCAACTGGCAAATCGACGGCGGTACTGTGCAGACCCAAGCTTGGACTGGTAACCTTGCCTCGCTTGCGAGCACCAATTTGACCCTGCCTACCCAAACCGTAGTCTCTGGCAACCACACGATCACCATCTACACCAGCAACCCCAATGGCGGTATCGATGGTCAGCCGAGCAATGACTCCAAGACCAGCAACTTCACGATTGCAGTTTCCGGCCTTGCAGCTCCTTTCGCTTACAATTTTACAAACACGACTTGGCCTCCACTCGGCTGGACCCTCAACAATCCTGATGGTACCTACACCTGGGAGCACAGTACTACTGTCGGCAACGGCGGCAATGGTTCCGTTTGGGTCAACAATTATGATTATCAGACACGCGGTGAGAAGGACGAATTCCTCCTCCCAAGCCTCAATTTCTCCTCAGCAGGTGCAGCTTCATTGACATTTGACTTGAGCTATGTACTGTATTCACAGTCAGGATTTAGCGATACGCTTGTCGTGATGGCTTCTACCAACTGCGGCGCCACTTGGACACAAGTTTACAAGAAGTATGACCAGGCTTTGACAACTGTCACGCCTTTCTTCTTGCAAAGTGCATTTGTGCCCAATAGCCCCAATCAGTGGAGAAATGAGACTGTGAACCTGAGCAACTTTGTCGGCAACAGTGGTGTGATCGTGAAATTCGTATGTATCACCGACTACGAAAACAACCTCTACGTCGACAACATCAACATCACGACGAGTACCGTTGCAATTGATGAATCCAGCCTCGCAGCAGCCGTGACTGCATTCCCAAATCCCAACAATGGTAGCTTCCGTGTGAATGTGAACCTGCCAACGTCGAGTGATTTGACGGTCGCAGTGTACAACACCGTGGGCCAAAAAGTTGCAAGCCGCAGCTTTGCATCCTTCGACAAGGGCTCGATGGACTTTGATCTGACTGCCCAGGCAGCCGGCATCTACTTCCTCCGCGTCGAGGCCGATGGCAAAACCATCGTCAAGAAAATCTCCGTTCAGTAAGCTGAACAGTAGGCTATGAAATCGCAGGCGGCCTTCGGGCCGCCTGCGCTGTTTACGGCGCTGGCTATTAGTAAATTCAAAGTTTAGTTGCTCCTACAACGTTGCAAATTCAACATCATTTTACCCATGGAAGATTCCAAAATCAGACTTTTTCAAGGTGATATCACGCGATTTGAGGCTGATGCGATTGTGAATGCGGCCAATACTTCACTGCTCGGTGGCGGTGGTGTCGATGGCGCCATCCATCGTGCAGGCGGGCCCGCGATCCTGCAGGCCTGTCAAGCGATACGTGCACGGCAGGGCGGCTGCGCCGTAGGCGAGGCGGTGATCACGACGGCAGGAAACTTGCCCGCCAAGTATGTGATTCACACGGTAGGGCCTGTGTGGAATGAAGGTAAAAGCCAAGAAGTCGAGCGACTGGAAAGCGCTTATCGCAATTGCATGCTAATCGCCGCACAGCACGGCGTGCGCACAATAGCATTTCCCAACATCAGCACGGGTATCTATCGGTTCCCCAAGGAAATGGCGGCCGAGATCGCAATTGCAACCGTGAAGGAGCAATTGGCAACCAACCTAGGGATAGCACAGGTAACCTTTGTCTGTTTTGACGCAGACAATTTCGCGGTCTATAGCCGACTGCTTCAGTCTTGATCCTCTCGCAATTGCCGCAAGGAGGCGTCGACTTCGTAGCTGTAAATGAAATATCCGCCCACGCTCAACACGATCAATCCGCACCCTACAAGCCAATAGCAAAGGGGATCAAGCTTTTCCGTGACGGGATCATGCAAATGCAAGCCGCCCAAGAGAAAGCCGAAGGCGCCGCTGCCGAGCTGGGTCATGAACAATAACCAGCGCAGGCGACCAGTTTTTCCAACATACCACCATAAAATGCTGAGCACCAGTAGCAAAATAATTGCGGCGATCGCCATGCCTAGGTTGCTCCAATGTACAAAGGCCTCAACCAGAAAGAGGAGATTGAGAATCAAGCTCACCGCGGTCATCTGCAACATCATGCGACGGCCCTTTGCCAATGTTTCCTGGTCGACAGGATTGCCATTTTCATCGTTCATAGCCCGAAATTATCTAAAATTTTGATAGCATGACCTGATTTGGAATCATCGCTGGTCAATGCAAATCATTTCTGCGTCTAGAGGGAGCGGTGGTGGGAGAATGGGAATTCTATAGGGATACCTGCCTGAATTCATTTCGATGCGGTCTATTGCCAAAGAAAATGGATTATCCACGTTCGGCTGTTTATGGCTGCATGGTCATGTAATCTATTTGAAACGCATCTTTGCTGCGCTATGGAAGAATACATTCGTTTCGAGATCGAGGATTTTGGCATCTTGTTTCAGTATCCAGAATGGTGGGAATACCGTTTGGAAAGCAAGGACACGCACCTTTTTTGGGATGAATATTTGGGAAGCTTTCGTGTCACGCCTAGTCGTGTGAAACAGGCTGGATTTTCATTGCCTTCCTTCTTGCAAGCCGAAGTCTCATCGCAACCCGGGGCAAGCATCCGCAGGCTCGGCAAACACGATTATGTCTGTTATCAGCGAGACATTCCGAAGGCGGATGGCGGGCAAACAAGGCAACATTATTACATTGGGGGGCACGAGCAGATTTTGCTTACGTGTAGTTTTGCATACGACATGGCCCTGCTTGAGGATGAATTCAGTGCAGAGGGGATCGATGCCGGCTTGGAAGAGGTCGATATCCTGTTGGAATTGCTGAGCTATGGCGAGGAAGATTGAGTATATCGGGATGGGAATGCATTTTCTGTCCTGATTTTCTCAGAATGTTTATTTTTGCGTTGCTGCCAATCGGGCAGGAGCATTCTTGTGTACCGAATGTATGGGGGACAGGCATTGGATTTTGAGACCCGCAAGGGTTTCTTTCTTCCTCTCCGCTTGCAACCGCTTGTAACCTACCACGCGTTGCCAGAGGCCGGGATGCTCCTGCCGGGTTGATGCAGCCACCGCATTTCCCAATTCAGTTTCTTTTTTCTGGCAACCAAGCCATGAGTCCCAGGGTGAGGCTGCTCGTGCGGCCCGAGGGGTACCTCACGTCATCCACGACCGACAGGCGCCCCTCGAGAAATGGTTCAAAGCACCAGCGACCTGCTTCCAATTGCTTTGAAACAGCCACCAATGGGCCTGTACTTGGCGAAATTTCATTGGGCCGATCATGCCAATAGGGGATGAAGGTGCTCCATTGCCGCGTCGATCTTGTCGCATAAACTGACACATACCAACCTGCTTGGACGATCCACGGGCGTTCATACCCGATGGTGTAGCGTGCGCGCAGGTTGAGATCACCCCCGGTGCCCTTCAATCTGTTCTTGAATTGCGCTGTGATCGGGATATAGAAGTCGGCTTCATAGACGCCATATTCGTAGTAGAATTTGGTCGCCACTGCCGACAAGCCGATCCTGACCCCCCAAGGTGATTGAGGGCCACTTACATCCAACATGGCCCCGACGCGGGCTGATGGGCCGCTCCCAAAGTTGGGCGTGACTTCGGGGCGCGGGTAGCGGCCTTCGGTGGCACGCTCGAAGTGACGATCCACGCCTGCCAACAAGGCCAGCCGTGTGCGCCACGCCGGCTTGTCGAGCAGCATAGAGCGTTGCCAGTCGGTTTTACCAAATGTATAGCCCACTGCCAGAGACGCCGAGGGGTTGGCGCGTAGGCTGCCACGGTGCAGCCATACGATAGGCCCGACATTCGCCTTCAGAAACAACCCGCCCCAAGGCGATTGACGCCGCACGCCCAGCAAGGCGGCACCATATAAATCGTTGATTTCATAAGGCGCTGAGTAGGGTGGAAAATCACCATTGAAAATTCCCTTTTCGTGGTAATGTGTGGTCTCGAGATCGATCTCGCCCTTCCAGCGCTTGCTGCCATACAAAAAAGCAGCGCCGATCGTCTCCATAAATGGAGAGTATTTGTGCACGCCAGTATTCAGCGGCGAAATGCCACCATAGAAGGCCACACCTATTTTTTGTCGGGCGACGGCCAAAAATTCATAGGCAGGGCCTGCACCGGGTGCGGAGCCGCCGGCACGCAACATGAGCGTGTGTCGAGCCGGCTTGGGCGGATCAGGGCTATCCAAGCCTTGCGCCTGTAGCCCAGCTGCAGCCATCCAAAAGAAGATCAATGTCAAGAGGTTACGGTTCATTAAATGAATTTCGGCAACTTCAGACCCAATTCCAAATCTCCTTGGGATCACTTTTGGAGCGCCATTACACGGTTTCCTCAATGCCGAAATTAAAAATCAATTCATGCTCGGTCTTCCGCAGAGCCTTGGTATTGTGCAGCCATTTTTGGCGGGGCTACTTGGCAATAGGAGAGCGTAATCAAGGCTTTCAGCAATTCCTCAGACACCAATTCAAGGTTCACATGCGTCCAGCCATGCTTGCCCCAAGCACTCGACACAGGGTAGACGATCGCGGGATGGTATTCACAAAACATGGATTGGTCCATGGCCGAGAGCCGCAGTGTGATATGTTGACGCTCCAAATTGAGCGTGACAAAGATCTTTTTCTTCACGCGAAATGAAGCCATCTCAAAATGCGGCCCTTCTTCGGCGCCGAGGAATGAAAGGGCAATCTCACGTAAGGCTTCTGCAGTAACCATTGATATTTTATATAAGTCGACTACTTCCAAAAATAAAGCGATCGAGGCAAAATGTCATTGCGAAATGCGTGTTCACGCATGCGACGACGCTACTTCGAGTACTATTCTGAGCCATTCGCAACTCTTCGTCAAGCCACATTTTTTCAGGGTTTCCAATACTTGAAGTTCTGTTTTTGGCGGATTACGCAGGCATTTCACTTGGTTTCGGAATGCCCCAACGACTTTTTCGGGATTTAAATCGAGAAGATCCAAAATGAATGCGTCGGGGTGTCGGGGCTCGATACGGTATTTTTTCAAACGGCTTTTGGGAAAGTCCTTGAGATTAAATGTGACAAGGAATGCAGACTTACTATGAATTGCTGCCGCCAATACGTGTCGGTCGTTGAGATCTGGCAAATGAATCTTCTCGATTTTATCCTCAAAACCAGTGACGTTTGCATCGGGAAATGCACGATCCATCTGCTTGATTGTGCTCTTCAATTGCGATGCGCTCAAATCAGGACGCTTGATCAGCAGGTTTCTACTCCACTCTTCTTGTATAGTCTCCGTCCATTTTGGCTGAAAGAGATCCACTGCCGCCAAATGCAGCAGTAAATCCCTGATCGGTGCGGGATAGAGAACACAGGCATCCAAAACCGCCATCGGCGAGCGTACAAAATCCATCAGTAGCCGAGGTCCAATGCTTGCGCCTGATCTGCAAGGCGTTGCAGGCTGATCTGCCGTTTCAAATCGAGCTTTGCACGGAAATCAACGAGATCTTTGAGCAAAATGCGACGATGCGTACCCACCTTTTTGAATGGGATCTCGCCATCTTCTAGCAATTTTACCACGTGTGGCCGAGATACATTGAGTAAATCGGCGGCCTTTTGTGTACCGATCTCGCTCTCTGATGGGAGTAGGGTGACCAGCCCGTGCGCTGTTTGGGCTTGCAAAAGCCCTGAAAGCATTTGTAGGGCGCTTTTGGGTAAGGTGATGAGCTCGCCAGTTTCTTGTATCGTGATATGAATCACTGCATCGCCCTTTTTGAAGCTATCAGATGCTGCTTTGGTAAATTTAAAGAGCGTCTCGATATCTGAGCGACTGCGAGTTGGCAGCTTTTGTGGTGCGATCGTTTTCATTTCTTTCTTCCTTTCTTCAAAATTACTAAACGAAATAAACGAAACAAAGTTCCTCTCCATTTTTTTTCCAAAAAAGAAAAGCCAGAAAAAGGAAGCGATTCCCTTTTCCGGCTTTTGCGCAATTCCCTTTTACAGGAGGATCAACGCATATTTTTGATGATCTCGTCACCAAATTCTGAACACTTGAGCAAGGTGGCACCTGGCATCAATCGTTCGAAGTCATAGGTGACGCGTTTGGAACTGATTGCTTTGCCGAGACCTGAGTGGATCAGGTTTTTGGCTTCGATCCAGCCCAAGTATTCGAGCATCATTGCGGCGCTGAGGATCACTGACCCTGGGTTCACCTTGTCGAGGCCTGCATACTTGGGGGCCGTACCGTGGGTCGCCTCAAAGATGGCGGCGCCATTGACGTAGTTGATGTTGGCGCCGGGAGCGATGCCGATGCCACCGACCTGTGCGGCGAGCGCATCAGAGAGGTAGTCGCCGTTGAGGTTCATCGTGGCGACGATGTCGAATTCGCGCGGGCGCGTAATGATTTGCTGGAGGAAAATGTCGGCGATTACGTCTTTGACGAGCAGCTTGCCGCCGGGTTCGCCTTTGCAAT